>JAGRBY010000073.1 GCA_020433835.1 Anaerolineae bacterium
TTCGGCTGGAGAAACCGAAAATAACGGTGAATAAAAAGCTTATTATTCGACTGTTAGGGAACACAGTCATCGAACTGGATGGCCGGTTAATAAGCGACAGCTTACCATCACGGGCGGCTGAAGCGCTTCTTATCTATTTGGTGTGCCACGATCGGCCTATCCCGCGCGAGACGCTGGCCGATCTCCTGTGGAGTGAGCGCACGCAGAAACAGGGCTTGACCAACCTGCGCACCATTCTAACCCCTTTGCGCCGCGAACTTGATGATTATCTGATCATCACCCGCCAGATGTTGGCCTTTAACCACGCTGCCCCCTACTGGCTGGATGCCGCCGAGTTCGAGAGCCAACTGACATCGCTGCAACCGCAGCTGCAAGCCGCCGCGCCGCTATCGCCTGAAGCCGCCCGCCAACTGCAAACCGCCCTCGATCTTTACCAGGGCGACTTTTTGGCCAGTTTTGCCCTGAAAGAAGGGCCTGAATTTGAAGCCTGGATTTTATTACAGCGCGAACGACTCAAACGTCTAGCGGCCATGGGCTTGGAACATTTCGTAACCCACAGTCTAAGCCGGGGCAACTATCACCCAGGGCTGCGTTATGTCGATCAACTGCTGGAGCTGGATGCGTATAATGAGGTCGCGCAGCGCCAGCGCATGTGGCTGCTGGTGCGCTCCGGCCAACCACACGCCGCCCTGCAACAGTTCGAGACATTCAGCCAACTGCTGGCCGACGAGCTGGGGCTGGAACCGATGCCCGAAACCAGGCATCTTTATCGGCATATCAAAACAGCCCGCACCTTTCGCCTCAACAATTTACCCCCGCAGACCGGCCCTTTAGTAGGTCGCACCATTGAATTGCAGCGCCTGGAGGGATTTTTAACCAACCCCGACTGTCGCCTATTAACCCTGGTTGGCCCCGGAGGCATCGGCAAAACCCGGCTGGCCATCGAAGCCGCCGGCCATTACCAGTCGAGCCTGCTGCACGGCGTTTGTTTTGTTTCCATCCCGGCCCTGGTTACTGAGGAAGTATTGGTGTCATCTCTGGCCGGGAGTCTCAAACTGGCTCTGGATGGCATGGTCGACCCCCGCGAGCAGTTGCTCAAGGCGCTACAGGAACGCGAAATCCTGCTGCTGCTCGATAGCTTCGAGCATGCGCTGGCACCTCAGCCTGCCCTTCGCAGTGAGGAGGCGAACGGGGGGCATACATCGCAAAACAGCACAGGCCATGAAAATGGTGCTGCCGATGTCCGCAACCTGCTGAGCACTATTTTGGCTTTTGCGCCCCAGGTAAAACTGTTGGTGACCTCGCGGGAACGGCTTAACTTAGAAGAGGAATGGTTTTTTCAAGTCGATGGTTTGCCGGTTCCGGATGATGCAATACAACCGGCCCAGGTAACCACTTACAGCGCTGTACAGCTTTTTTTGCAAAATGCCAGCCGGGTGCAAAGCGGATTTGCTCCAACCGAAACCGATGTCTTGGCTATCGGTCGCATCTGCCGTTTGGTCGAAGGTCTGCCACTGGGTATAAATCTGGCAACGGCCTGGATCAAAGTGCTGCCTTGCGCCCAAATTGCCACCGAAATTGAAAGCAACTTGACCTTTTTGCAAAGCCCAACGCACACAGTAACCCACCGTCACCACAGCATCGAAGCCGTATTCGATCACTCCTGGCAGCGGCTAACCAACGATGAGCAGCAGGTGTTGAGCCGGCTATCTGTTTTTCAAGGCGGCTTTACCATCGACGCCGCCCAACAAGTTACCGACACAACGGTTTTATTGCTGGCCGGATTGGTCGATAAGTCGTGGCTGACGCTCAACCCGGAAGGGCGCTATGATGCCCACGAACTGCTGCGCCGCTATGCCGCCTTAAAGTTAGGGATAACTGATGCCGGCTCGCTAGATAAGGCGAACATGACCGAGGCGGAAATCGATATTCGCACTCGCCATGCCGCATATTACGCCGCTTTTCTCAGCTCCCGCCAAACACGGATCATCAACGAAAATCAATTCGAGGCTATGGCCGAGATCGAAGTGGAGTTCGATAATGTGCGGGCCGCCTGGCAGTGGATGCTTACCCACGGTCTTGTCACCCTGGTCGACCAGTGCATGGAATGTTTGTGGCATTTCCTTGAGCTTAAAAACCAATTCAACGAAGCGGACGAGATGTATGGCCAGGCAATCGAGGCCTTTGCCCGGTATAGCGAGGCTGGCAAAATGGAGAACACGCCTTTGCTAGACCTTGATGCTCAATATGATCGGGTCTATGGCCGTATCCTCATCCGGCAAGGATGGTTTCACATGCGTCTATCCCGTTTTGATTCGGCCGAAGCGTTGCTATACCAAGGGTTGGAGCGCGTTCGCCGCACCGGTGATAGGGTGGAAACCGGCCGGGGAATGCAGCATCTGGGCCTTATTGCCGATGTACGAGGCCGGTATGAGGAAGCCGAAAAGCTATTCCGAGAAAGTTTCGCGATTTTGAAGAGCAGCCCCCACAGCACCCACTTTGATCTCAGTTCAGTCGGCACGCTCGGATTTTTACTCATGAAGATGGGGCAGTTTGAAGCAGCCCAGCCCTTTCTCGATGAGTCCGCTTTTCACTATCGACAAATCGGCAATATGCGGGGCATCTCAGCGATAAGTGCTTTCATGGGTGCCGTTTTTATTCAACAGGGAAACTATCACGAAGCGAAACTGTCCTTGCTCAAGGCCCTGGATTTCCAAGAAAAAATTGGCGATTGGGCTTATATGCGCATGACACTGGACTGGTTGGGCGAAGCTTATGAGGGGGCAGGTGAATATTCCGAGGCCAAAACCTACTACGAAAAAAGTTTGACGGTTTCGCAAGGCAACGGCGACTGGGCCGGTGTGGCTCAGGCTTTGGGCCATTTGGGCCGGGTCTGTGTTACCCTGAACGCCTATCAACAGGCCAAACAATGTCTGTACGAAGCATTCGATATTGCTACTGCCATTCAATCATGGCCGGTTATCATCGACGGCCTGGTGAGTATGGCCGATTGGCTGGTCAAAAACGGTGACCTGCCCCGTGCCTTGGAACTGTTACCCCTCACGCTGAACCATCCGTCGTGTGATCCGCGCACGAAACACAGAGCGCAGCAGATCTATACCCAACTGCTTGACACCGCACCTGAAACGACGCCAACCCCTGAGTCGCCTCATCGCCCAATCGAGGCCATCGTATCAAACTTTTTGGCTGAATGGGAGTACATGACCAGTAGACGGTATCTCTCATCTCCCACCGTAGCTGTTCGTCACATTATTGACTAAACCCTTATGATGGGAGATGGAGTGAGAAACTGTCTACGATTAATTTTTCCGTTTGGGAGATTAGAGACTAGAGATTGGAGATTATTAAGTCTCTAATTACCAGTCTCCAATCTCCTAATCTCTTCATCTCCAAATCTCCTGATGACAATGCTGGTTTGCGATTAGGTACCATACAATTCTCCCGCTTCGGTTACGGCTGCGGGAAGAAGTTAACCCGTACAGAGCGCCAGATCAAGTGAAAAACTTGCGTTGGCTCCCACTCCCCGGTCTCCGGAATGTAGGTACAGCGGGCATTGTACGTGGTATCATAGGCAATGCGGGGGTTACCGCCTTTGTCAAGCGCCAGCGTCGGAGCCACACCATCCCACAAACCACCGTCGCAGTGCGGCGGATAGGCTACCGGCCACTCGGCCAGCAAATCGGCTCGCGACTCGACAACTTTGTGCTGCCAGACCCCATTGGCCGACTCGCAGTTACTATTACACCAACTGTAGCCCAACCCGCCGAAATCGTATAACGCATAAGCGATGCGCGGTCGACCGTTGGCATCCAGTTCCAGGTCAGGCCCGCGACCATTGTTTTGGTTGATCGCCAGCGGAACACCTTGCCAACTATTTCCGTTCGAACAGGTGCCGTTACACCAGGCGTAGAAAAGCTGATCACCGCCGCCGCCCGCCAGCGATCCTTCATAAAAGACCAGTCGGGGTTTCCCGGCAGCATCGAGGGCAATATCATAAGAAATTTCCGAGCCACCGCCACGGTCGGCTAAAGGAACACTGTACCAACTGTTTTCATTTTCACATGCTCCGTCGCAAGCCAGGTAGTAGAGAAAAAATTCATCTTGTAAAGAAACACCATCGGCCACAATACGCGGCTGGCCTTGAGGGCTAAAGGTCAAAGCCGGATAGTAGAAGTTTTCATCACGATAAGGTCCCTGGGTGCTGATTTTGTTGATTCGTGTTTCAAACCAATTATTCGGGTTCAAACAGGTGCTGTTGCAGTAAGCATAGTAGGTCCCCAGGTGGCCCGTTACCCCATCACCGTACACAAAACGCGGACGACCGTTGGGATCGAGGGCAAAGTAGCGTTGGGGTAACTTATCATCCTTCTCCAAATCGACCAAGCCAAGTCCTGAGCTGGTGGTTAAGTATATAAATTGCCAGCGAGCCGGATTGGTACAATCTTGATTACATTCGGCATAGTAGTAATCGTTACCGGTCGAACGCACTTGCGAGGGTCCCCGGAAGATGATGCGGGGCTGGCCGTTTGCGTTCAGCTTGAGCTGAATTTCATTAACCAACTGCCCCAGGCCCACACCGCTCCATTTCGATTTATTCTCGCAGTTGCTGGCACAGTACCAATAAACGCCATAGGTGGGCTTGCCGTCATTAGCCGGTTCGTAATAATAGTAGCCCAGATGCATGCCCCCTTGAGCATCCACCTGGATACTGGCGCTGCTGGTCTTAAGCTGCGTATCGACAAAGAAGCTGCCTTCAATCTTTGTCGGCGGAGGGGCGTTGTTGCTATGCCCCTTGATGATAAGCGGCACAAAAATCTGGCTCTGGGCATAAGCCGGTTGTAAAGCAATGATATGGATAAGGATCAAGGTTACCCCAACCAGCACCGCCAAACGGGTTAGGGAAGAAAATAATTGTGTGCAAAACATAGTAATCTCTCCTATAAGCTACTTCTTTGTCGCTCTGACATTAAAAGTATGGGGAGGAAGTAAAAAAACTGTTACCATCTTACTTCCTCCATAGCTCGGGCTGAATAATAACAAGCCTTTCAATCTCCAGTTACCAATTACTAATTACCACCCCTATCGCTCCCCGTACGGTTTCGCCGGAATGGATTGCAAATATAACCACAGAGCGCTAATTTCCTCATCCGTCATATGTTGGAAGGCCGGCCAGGGCATCTTTTGCGGGTTGACCTCGGTGCCGTTGGGCCGCTGCCCATAGCGCAGTACCTGCTTAAAATCCGCTTCGGTCCAATCCCCCAGGCCTGTTTCGTGATCCGGCGTCAAGTTTTGAGGATCGGGTGGATCGGGCGGCAGACCGGGAATGGGTCCACCTGATAACCCTTCGCCGTGGCAGCCAATGCAGGTTTGAGCCAGATAATGACCATACTCAGCAGTTTCCCCTTTAGCCACAGCCGCCGGACGCGGTGCATTGTGATCGATCTGTTCAGCCGACAGAACCGGCGCGATCTTACCGACTAACAAGATTCGCCCCAAGGGGCCAACGGTCACGGGAGGTGGGGTATGGTCCACCGGCGGCAGGGCTTTGAGATAGGCAATCAAAGCGCCCAAATCGTTATCATTGATGTTTTTGTATTCGATGGAAGGCATGACCACCAACGGCTTGCTGTCGGGGCCAATACCGTGGCGAATAGCCCGCACCCAGTCTATATCGGTGTAGCTCTGTCCTACCCCGCCTTCACCGGAAGTGAGGTTTGAAGCCATAATGTGGCCCACGAGCGCATCATCGATAACCATTTTACCGGCCCCATTTTCGCCGTGGCAGTCGATGCAGCCTCGGGTCAGAAACTGTCGCCCGCCTTCGGTGACCGCGTCCTCACCCGTCGGTATGGTTACAGCAGCCAGTTGAATCTGATACGTTTTGTTTAAACGCATCGTACTGATAACGTATACGCCCAGTAAAGCCACAATCAGTAGAGCCAGAACAATACCGACGATCCAACCTATCCATTTGAATATTTTCTTCATATCCGTCTCCTTGAAGAGAACCAAGTTAAGACTTGGCTATAGTTGTTGTATAAATGAAGCGCCAGGAGCGACAAAGCTTACTTTGTCAAACGCAATCAAGCAGAGCCGATCAAAGCGAGCTTTGATGCTCCCCATCACGCACTCTCTCCGCTCAACGTTGAAGAAATCGGTTTAATATTTTGGTTTAAGCGAAAAAAGTTGGTGGGGTCATAGCTAATTTTTAAGGCCGCCAATCGATCATAGTTGGCTCGATAGGCAGCACGTACCGTATCCTCGTCTTCACCCCAGATGAAGTTTACATCCAACTCTGAACCGGCGAACGGCTGCATAGCCGCAACCGATGCCTGCGCCCAGTTCACGTGATCGGTGGCTAGACCTTCATCCCAACCGGCCATATGAACAACAACATAGTGTGGCTCCCGTAGAGCAAATGCCGTTGCTTCCGGGGCGATACGGGTGGCAGCCCCATGCCTGGGGTGAATGAGAATGGCTGAAAACGGCGACGACATCCGTTCGCTCCAGGTGATCAACGTCTTGAGCGCTTCATTACTGAATTGACGAACGGTGTAAGCCGGCTCGTAATAGTGACGCCCTTCAGGCATCATCCAGGCGAGCATCTCCAGAAAGTCGGCGTAGGTCATGGGCTGAATGCGGTCAACATGGGGCGGCCCGAACTGGCGTACCGGCGCGAGTAAGCGCTCTCCCGCAGTCGGGTTATCGCCAAAGTAGCCGGCCATAATCATCACTACCGGTCCAACATCAGCGGCCGTAGCCAGAAAAGCATAGGCGGTTACGTCATCGGGTGAACTGCTGCTGAAATCACGATAGAAAGTGAGAACCGAGTTGGCGTTGGTCAGCGGATAAACAACCATCCCCGCTAACACCGACTCCAGAGGATGCAGTTGGTACTCGATGGCCGTGACAATCCCGAAATTACCGCCACCACCCCGTAGTCCCCAAAACAGATCGGGGTTTTCAGTGGCGCTGGTCCGCAGTATATGACCGGCCACAGTAACCAGTTCAAAAGCAAGCACATTATCAATCGCCAGGCCGTATTTACCGGCTAACCAGCCGCTACCGCCGCCCAAAGTTGCGCCACTGATACCCGCTCCGGGCCAAATGGCGGTGGTGGTCGCCAGGCCGTAGAGTTGCAGCGCCCGGCTTAACTCACCTACGGTCAAACCGGCCTCGGCCCGGGCTATGCGTGTGACCGCATCAACCGTGATGCCTTTACAGGGCGACAGATCGATAACCAGACCGTTGTTGAGGGTGGCGAAGCCGTTGCTGTTGCAGCCCCCACCCCGAACCGCGACCGGCATGGCATAGTCACGGGCAAAATTAACCGCCAGAACCACATCCTGAGCTGTGCGACAGCGTGCAATTAAAGCCGGATATTTGTTGATCCGACCGTTCCACACCCGACGCGCTTGCTCATAAGCGCTATCACCGGGGCGAATAAGCTGTCCGGTCAGCCCGGCTTCGAGCATCTCTACGGCCCGCATAAAGGTCTGTTTTTTTGGCGCTGTCGACTCAGTGCTGCTCATTGTGACTCCTACGTAATTGGGAAGATGGAGCTAAACCACAGCCGTGGCTTCGATTTCAACCATCAATTCCGGGAAAGCTAAGCGACTAACACCTAACAGCGTGGCCGTAGGTCGGCATCCGGCCTGGGCCAAACGCGCGTTCATCGTGCTGCTGGCGGCGAAGAAGGCATCAACATCGGTCACGTAATAGTTCAAGCGCACAACATCCGCTAGTTTGAAACCAGCCTCATCTAAAACGATCTCAAGATTATCCAAAGCCACGTTCACCTGGGCTGCCATATCGCCGGGATACATCGGCTGACCGTCAGCACTCATGGCCGTTTGTCCCGAGCACATCAAGCTGCGCCGCTCGCCACTTACGGCAATGGCTTGTACAAAACCTAACGCATCTTGCCACTGCCAGGGGTTAACAATACGTAGTTCCATATTCAATCTCCTTGTTGTAAATGAACAGGGCTTACGCAGAATGTAGAACAATTTGCTAAATTGTTCCGAGTTGTGGGCGTATGTGGGGCGCAAATTGGCAATTTACGCTACAAAATCGGGAATTTGCGTAAGTCCTGAATGAATTTGTTTTCCTTAGTGTATCCGTAAGCCATTCCAAACCTATGCCGATAAGGAGCCGGAAGCGTTCCAATATCGTACCAATTGCGTCCCACCTAAAATGAACCTATAATGAAGCGATATTTCCTCGGGTTTGTCCATCGTGCAGAAAAGAGGTTGTATGGCGCGGCTAACGCTCTACTTTCTCGGTGCTCCGCGCATCGAACTCGATGGTGCAGTCATTTCACCCAGCCACCACAAAGCTACGGCGCTGCTGGCCTATTTGGCTGTAACCCGCCAGGCCCACACCCGTCAATCGCTAGCCACCTTTCTGTGGCCCGATCACGATCCCACTGCTGCCCGCGCCGGTGTACGCCGCATGCTGTGGGTACTGAACAAACATATGGGGCCAAACTGGTTGGAAACCCGCCATGAAACCATTATGCTGCCACCCCAGCCTGACCTGTGGCTGGATGTCGAGCATTTCCGAGAATTACTGGCCCAGCGCCGCCAACACGGCCACGCCCTTCATGAGGTTTGCCCGGCCTGTCGAGTACCGCTCATAGAGGCGATAGAACTGGTGCGCGGCGATTTTCTGGCCGGTTTTACTCTGCCCGACAGCCCCAACTTTGACACCTGGCAAATGTTTGAAACAGAAAATCTGCGCCGCGAGCTGACCGGCGCGTTAGAACTGCTGGTGCAACTACTCAGCCAAGACGAGCAAACCTATGACCAAGCCATAAGTTATGCCCGCCAATGGCTAGCGCTCGATCCCCTATATGAGCCGGCCCATCGTCAACTGATGCAGCTTTATGCCTGGGCCGGTCAATCGGCTGCGGCGCTTCAGCAGTACCAAACCTGCGTCCGGGAGCTTAAGGAAGCATTGGGCGTTGCCCCGTCAGCCGAAACCACCGCTCTGATAGAGGCCATTAAGGCCCACCGCTTGCTGCCGCCGGTTGAGACCACAGCGCCGCCCCCCACGGCAGTGCCCCTTGAGCCTCCACCTTCGGCCAATCCTCCCCGCCTACCGCACAATCTGCCCGTTCAGGCCACCCCGTTTATTGGTCGCGAAAGCGCACTGAACGGTTTAGAGCAGCGATTGACCGATCCCGACGTACGCCTGATAACCATCGTAGGGCCGGGTGGCATCGGCAAAACGCGGCTGGCCTTAGCTCTGGCCGAAAGGATTGTGCGGTCAACGCAGCTCTCATCGCTTTTTGACGATGGCATTTACTTCATCTCGCTCACTCCGCTATCAATGGGGCAGGCTGTTGTCCAGGCCATTGCCGAAGGTCTGGCCTTTCCGCTCACCTCTGCCGAAGAACAAGCCGGTCAACTGTTAAACTATCTGCGCTCTAAACGCCTGCTACTTATCCTCGATAATTTCGAACACGTTTTGGCCGGCGCGCCCTTTGTTAGCCGCCTGCTGCAGAACACGGCCGGAGTAAAAGTGGTGGCGACCTCGCAAGAACGGCTTAACCTGTTGGAAGAAAATCTGTGGCTTATTGGCGGTCTGAACTTTGCGGACTTAACCGGTGTAGAAGAGGCCATGACCCACGAGGCTGTCCGGCTTTTTGTGCAGCGCGCCCGCCAGGTACGGCCCGACTTTATGCTGCGTGACGAGGATTTACCGCACCTTGAACGCATCCTGCAAGGTGTGTGGGGCATGCCGTTGGCTATCGAACTGGCGGCGGCCTGGCTGAATATGCTGTCGCTGGCCGGGGTAGCCGACGAACTTAGCCAAGGTTTAGATTTACTGGAGAGCGAACTGCGCGATGTCCCCAACCGGCACCGCAGTATGCGCTTGGTTTTTGACCGTTCCTGGGAACGGTTGAACCCGGACGAACAGATGCTGCTCAAAAAGCTGTCCCTCTTTCGGCGTGGCTTTACTCGCGAAGCTGCTCAACAGGTGGCCGGGGCATCGCTGCGGCTGTTGGCCGGCCTGGTCAACACCTCGTGGCTCACCAGCCAGCCAGACAGTAGTCGCTATACACTGCACGAACTGATCCGCCAGTATGCGGCTATGCACCTGCAGGCCGACCCGCAAGAGAAAGAGGCTACCTGCCAGCGCTACAGCCGCTACTATCTGGCCCTTATTCAGGCCCGCGAGATCGATCTGATCAGCCCGCGTCAAAGAGAAACAGTTGCCGCTCTCAAACCGGATGTCGATAATATTCGCCAGGCCTGGGAGATAGCCGCTACCAACGCGCAAATCGAGAGGCTGCGCGACACGGCCCGGGCGTTTTACTACTTTTATGAGCTGCATCAATATTTCCAAGAGGCGGAATCGCTCTTTAGGCGCGGTGCTGCCGTAGTACAAATGCGGCTGGACACCTTAGCCGCCGATAGCCCGGCCTCGGAGCGGGCCGAACTGAACGGCGCACTGGGTTATATGTTGAACTATCAGGCTTTCTTCAATCTGCGCCAGGGCAACAATCGCCAGGCTTTAATCCTTTATGAAAGCTGTATTGCCCTGCTGCGTCCGCTTCAAGAAATGTATGCCCTGGCCTTTGCTTTGATTCACTACGGAGTTGTTCATTGGGCCAGTGGCAACTTTGATGAGGCTGCCGCCACTATGCACGAAGGGCTAACCCTTAGTCGAACACTGGCCGATCTTTACCTACAAGCGCTGGCGAGCGCTTTTCTGGGGGCCTTAACGCACGACCAAGGGAATTACACTGAGGCTTACCGGTGGCTTAGCGAGGCAATGGGCTTTTGTCGACGCCTGGGAGACCCTCACCTCACCCTTTTTCTCGGCATTTACTTCAGCCGCACAGCCCACGCCTTGGGCCGGCTGACCGAAGCCCAAACCATGCTGCGCGAAGGCTTATACCTCGCCCGCGAAGCCGGCGACCGCTGGGGCATCGGCCTGGCATTAGAGCGCATGGCCGCCATTGCCCAGGATACCGGCGATGTTATTGAAGCCTGTCGTTTGCTGGAAGAAAGCGTTGCCTTGCAGCGAGAGGTCGGCGATCCGTGGAGTTTAACCTGGGGCCTTAACGCGCTCAGCAAGCTGGCCTTAAGCCAATGTAACATCGATACCGCCGAACGTTATGTGGTCGAAGCTATCGCCACCGCCACAAAAGCCGATTACAACACCGGTGCCCTCGATGCCTTGGCTACGCTAGCAGCTATTCGTGCGCAGCAGGATCGGCCGGATGTGGCGCTGGCGATAGCTCTGCACATTCTACAGCATCCGGCCAGCACCCAAGACGCCAAAGATCGAGCCGAAGCACTGCGCGTTGACATGGTGGCCTTGCTAACACCCCAACAGCTTGAGGCCGTTCAGACCCAGGCCCAGACACAAACGCTTGAGTCGCTTCGTCTGGCCGTTCTGGTCTAACACCCCCAATATTAGTTAGGTATCCCCCATAAATAGCCTTCGTTGTTACAAACATTCAGCAATTTCAAGCCTGATGTTCGCTAAAATTTATGACTCAACAGGATTTCGTGGGGTTGACACCATAAAACGTAATGCGTAAAAAAGAATTACGTTTTACGATCTTGTCATCCCCCTGAGTTCCAAAAGAGCCAAATTTATTTGTCCCGACTGATGTCAGTCCGGCCAAATAAAATCTCTTTTATATTTTTTCCAAAGAACAGCTTCCGAACAATTTGTGAAACAGTTTCCGGACAGTGCTCCTCTATACTTATCATTAGAAAATTAAACACACACGGTTACCACCAACAGCAGTAATGAAACCCATTCAATAAAATCGACAGAAATAACAAGATTACAGATGCTTTAGTTATTTTCATCTATCGCATCCTGCCGAAGATTCTGTTTACGTGAGCAGTCGCCAGGGAGTGCAACAGAAGCTGCGCAACAGCAACGAGAATGAAAATCTTTTGCTAGCGGCTATCAGCTATCTGCTAACTGCTATTTTCAGAGGAGGGAATGATAAAAAGCAACTAATTTTTTGGAACGCTTTTTGGAACGGTTCTGGCAACGAAGTAGGCACGCCGATGCGGTATAGTGGGGACAAGTTTACAGCAAATCAGTAAGAATAATTCTAACAAAAATTGAAAAAGAAAGGTGACCAACAATGTATAACAAAATGCAAACAGAGACAAACAGCTCTTTATTTTCTACCGGAGCGTGGGCCTACAGTAACAGTGCCACCCTTTACAACCGAGATATTCACCAACCATGGAAATCTGCGTACGGATTTGCCGTTAGTGCCGCGCGATTAGCCGCCGGCCAACCGTTGGTTTTGCACTGTCGTGAAGATGAAATTTTCGAAAATATGGCCGCTTTAAATACCCTGCTGAAGCATCCGGTAGTGCTACAACGCGCCGCTGCGATGCTCATTAACCTCAAGGAAGCTTCTGAACAAAAGCTGGAACGCCTGGTTGAAATAGAAGAACAACCTATCTCAGAAAGCCAACTTGCCGATATCATTCAGGCGGTTGAAGAATTCTTAACCACAGACCGAGCTGAACTTACCGTTTTTGATCGCCTGGAAGAAAGCTTAATCCCGCCCCATATCGGTGACGAAAAAGTTGGTTTACAAAAGATGGTCGACAAATTAGAGGGTATGATCGCAGCTTTGGAGCAGGTCAAGGCTACAGGATTTCACGTGGTTGTTCAGGATCGCCGTCGTCAACCGGCTCGTCCAGCCCTGGAAATGCAACAGAGTGAGGCTGCTCAACACAATGGACAGTCGGCCCAGCATTCAGCCGGCCTGGTGCTGCCGACCCAATACCATCTCACCTTGTGGTCTTACGCTGTTGTTCGCAACGACCATGGTCAATCACCTATATGGAATTAAAACGGATTTATCGATCAGGACTTACGCACTTCAAAAATGACACCACGATTTGAACACCCTAAATTGTCCTACTTACACACTATAGACTCTGATAATCAACCATTTGTAATTAGCTACTCGGTCTTCGCGTAAGTCCTGTATCTTGCAAAACGCACCAGTTACTGGCTAGCCAGCCGCACATGCTGATTAAACCGGTAATGGTCAACCAACTCCATGCGGTGAGTCATGACGATGAAAGTGCGGTCAGCCCCGGCGGCCAACACAGCCCGAAAGACGTTGGCCGCGGTGACGGGATCGAGGTTGGCTGTAATCTCATCCAGCAGCCAGATAGGGGCATCTTTCAATAACATACGGGCCAGAGCAATGCGCTGACGCTCGCCGCCGCTAAGCAAGGTACCACCCTCGCCAACAAAGGTATCGTAACCATGGGGCAGGGACAGGATAAAATCGTGAATGTGGGCGGCCTGGGCAGCGGCTACTATTTCTTCGTCAGAAGCAGCGGTGCGGCCAATGCGAATATTTTCCCCAATTGTTGTGTTGAATAGATGGGTACGCTGCGTCATCACGCCGAACATCTGGCGCACATCTTCTTGAGACAGTGTTCTTAAATCGGTACCGTCGACTGTTATGTGGCCCGCTTCGTACTCGGCAAAACGGAGCAGAATATTGATAAGTGATGATTTACCAATCCCACTTTCTCCCGTCAGCAGCAGCTTTGTGCCATAAGGCAGGGCGAGTGAAAAATTGGCATAGATCAGGCGCTCTTCGGCAGCGTACCGAAACGACACCCCCTCCAGTTTGAGGTCGGGCGAAGTTAAAGGGCGAGACGCCGGTTGGGCCGGTTCGGGAACCGTGGGTGTACTGTCGATGACCTCAAACACGCGTCCGGCGGCGGTCAATTCTTGACCGAGGTGCTGCCCGGCCAACGCCAGCGGTGTAATCGCCTCAAAGGCAGCGATGGTACCGAGCACCAACGTAGCCAGCATCACCCCATCGACTCGCCCAATAGCGATCCACAGCACAACCACAGCGGCCCCATTAACCAACAGCACCGACAACCCATTTTGTAGTCCATCCAACCGGCCCATTTGTCGCTCCCAATGGGCCAGACGACTATTCATTCCATCCAGCGCTGCCCGCAATTGGGTGGCGTAACCAAAGGCCAAGCTGTCGGAGATACCCTGGATGGTGTCAACCAAATGGGTGTTGAGTTGGGTACGGCTGTCGATGACCTGGCTACCCGCTCTAACCCCAATCCACCACGTTAGCACCGGCAGAAGAAGGCCGGTCACCAGCATAAAGGCCACCAGCACCAACGCCGCCCGGCCATCGAACACGCTAAAAGTCAGGCCCATACCGAAGGTGACAATCACGGCGACGATGGGCGGGCTGACCAGCCGCAGATAGAAGTTTTGCAGCTCTTCAATGTCAGACACCACCCTGGCCATAAGGTCGCCGCTGCGGAAGGCTTGTAGCTGTACTAGCGACAGCGGCTCGATGCGCTCATAGAACCAGACCCGCAAGCGAGCCAGCAGGCGAAAGGTGACATCGTGGCTAACTAACCGTTCAAGATAGCGAAAGACGGCTCGCGACAGGCCAAACAGCCGCACGGCCACGGGGGCCACCCCCAGCGAGGTGATACCGAGTTGCAGAGCCGCCACACTAATCATCCAGGCCGAGATCATCATCAAGGCGATGCTGCTGCCAATCGTGAGTACGCTGAGCAATAAGGCCAGCAAGGTACGCCGCCAAAACGGTTTCATTAAACGTAAAATGCGGAGCAGATTAACCATAGGCTTGCGCTCCTTGCGTGTGCAGCAGTTGGAAATAGGCCCCGTGCTGCCGCAACAGCGTCTCGTGGGTGCCGACCTCTACAATGTGGCCACCGTCAAGCACAACGATTTTATCGGCCTGCGTAATCGTGTTGAGCCGATGGGCAATCGTGATGACGGTCTTTCCGACGGTTAGGGCTTGCAAATTATGCTGAACAACTCGCTCATTATCGGCATCGAGATTGGCCGTAGCTTCATCGAAGATGTAGAGATCGACTTTGCGTACAAAGGCCCGCGCCAAGGCGATCCGCTGGGCCTGGCCGCCGCTGAGTCGCGTAGCATTTTCGCCGAGGATGGTATCGTAACCTTGCGGAAGCTGCTCGATGAAATGGTGAGCATTGGCTGCCTGGGCTGCCGCCACAATATCGGACTCAGTAGCATCCGGGCGGCCAACTCGAATATTGTCGGCGACGCTCATATTGAACAGATAGCCCCGCTGCGGCACCCAACCAATCTGCGTGCGCCATTGGTCAGCATCGATGTCGATCAAGGGAACAGGGCCGGTGGGGGTTCTGAGCAGCACCTGGCCACTGTCGGGTCGGACAAAGCGCAGCAATAGGTTGGCCACGGTCGATTTACCGCTACCTGTGGCTCCGACGAGGGCAATGTGCTCGCCCTGGTTTATCGTCAACGAAAAATTGTGCAGAGCGGGGCGTTCACCATCGGCAAAGGCAACCGATACATCGGTAAATTGAAGAGCGGCAAAGGCAGGCACGTCGATGCCGCCCTCTGCCTCCGGGGCATCGGCATCGAGAACGCTGTAGATGCGTTCGGCGGCAGCAGTACCATCGCGGCCTGAATGAAACTTGGCTCCCAATTGGCGCAGCGGCATATAAAATTCGGGGGCAATAACCAGCAGAAATAGGGCCTGCTCGAAAACCATCCGGCCATACAGCAGTCGCAAGCCGATTTCGACGGCCACGACCGCCACACTCATCGTCGCTAGCAGTTCCAAAGTAAAGGCTGACAGAAAGGCGACGCGCAGCACGGCCATTGTACTGTGGCGGTATCGATCGGTCATGTGGGCGATGATGTGACGCTGGGCCTGACTGCGATTGAACAGCTTGAGCGTGGTCAACCCCTGCATCACATCGAGAAAGTGGGCGCTCATCTGGCCCAGTTGGGCATAGCGACTGTTGGCCAACGCACCTGCGGCCATACCGATTAAGGCCATAAAGATGGGGATGAGCGGAGCCGTGAAGAGCAGAATAACAAAAGTCAGGAGGTCGGCAGGCAGCACAACCAGCAAAATAGCCAACGGTATGAGCACAGCGATGAAGAGCGCCGGCAGATAGTCGCGAAAGTAACTATCAAGGGCATCGATACCGTCGGTGGCAGCCAGGGTCAGTTCGCCGCTGCGCTCCTGCTGGGTATAGGCCGGCCCCAACCGGATCAACCCTGTCAGCAGGCGTTGGCGCAGCGACTGCTTGATCCGAATGGCGACTTCCGCCGCCGAGATCTGAATACCGGCTTGATTGAGCGCACGCAGTCCAATAACGATGAGCAAGAGAAGAAACAGTCCGCCGACTTCACTGCGAACGGCATCCTCCAAAAATACGCGGCTTATGATCCGGCTGAGCAAAAAGGCTTGGCCGATTATCAACCCGCCACCGAGCAGACTTAAACTGACGGTGGCGATAAAGGCAAAGCGGGCTAATTGCGCTTCGCTTAGCAGTCGCTTGTCCATGGAGCCTCGGGGATAGGAATTTTGGGTTGTCTCCCTTGAAAATAGCTTGTGTAGGGCAAACTTAAGTTTGCCCTACGGATGTGGATGTTTTTATTGCCGGTGTCGTCTCAATCGAGACGGTTAGACTCTTTTGGGAATACGGGTGAGAATTTTTACCACACAGGCCACACAGAAGCTACAGAGAACACGAAGAAACCGCTGTGTCCTCTGTGGCTACTTTGTGTTCTCCGTGTTGAAAACGTTTACAAACAGCAAGTTTAATACTCCAGATGGGTATCGGCCGTTACGCGTTTGCGGAAGACCCAATAAGTCCACCCCTGATACATCAGCACAAGGGGTACAAAAATCAAGGCCACGATAGACATCACCTGCAACGTGTAAGGGCTTGAGGAAGCGTTGTAAATGGTCAAATCGAACTGACTGCCTAGCGAGGACGGCATCACGCGGGGGAACAACCCGCCAAACAAGAAGGTCACTACGCCGATTATCGTGAGGCCGGTGCCGACGAAAGCCAATCCATAACGCTTTTGCATGAGCAGCCCGCCGACCGCCAGCAAGGCCATTACAGCCACACCCAGCCCGATGCCTTGAACGGCATTGAAGCCGGTAAAGAGATCGGTTTCGATGAAGCTAAAGCCGACAAAAGCCAAAATGAGCACTACGACCGGGACCCACACCCGCATCAACAGCGCCTTGACTCGTTCGAGGATGACGCCATCAGTTTTTAAGCTGAGGAACACAGCGCCGTGCAGGGTAAACAGCGTTAGCGTGACCAACCCACCAAGCAGGGCGAACGGATTTAGGAGGGTGAAGAAGGTGCCGGTGTAGGTCATCGACTCGTCGATGGGGACACCGCGCACGATATTGCCGAAAGCCACGCCCCACAGCAGCGCCGGGAGAAAACTGCCAACGAAAATGGCCATGTCCCAGGTTTTGCGCCAGACCGAGTTGTCATCCTTGCTGCGGAATTCGAAGGCAACGCCGCGAATGATCAGCGCAAACAGGATAAGGAACAGCGCCAGATAAAAGCCACTGAACAGCGTAGCATACCAGTTGGGAAAAGCAGCAAAAATTGCGCCGCCGGCGGTTAGCAACCACACCTCGTTGCCGTCCCAGTGGGGGCCAATAGTGTTGATGGTCATACGGCGTTCCTGATCGTTTTTGGCGACAAATGGCAGCAGAATGCCAACGCCGTAATCAAATCCTTCCAGAAAGAAGAAGCCGGTGAACAGGATAGCGATGAGTAAGAACCAAAGTGTGTTGAGATCGAAAGGCATAATTGTTAACTCCTAATAGGCCAGCTTGACTTTATCGTCTGACCGAGGGCTTTTGGGCAGGGGGAGCATATCATCGGTGGAATGGCTGGTGGTGGCGTATTTCCAGAGCAAGTAAAAGTCGGCCAGGGCCAACACGCCGTAGAGCACTGTAAAACCAATCAGCGAAATCCAGAGATCGGTCACGGTTAAGTTGGGTGAAAGGCCCTGCTCAGTGCGCATTAAGCCCTGCACAATCCACGGCTGACGGCCCATTTCGGTCAGCATCCAGCCGGTGGCGTTGGCAATATAAGGCAGCATTATTGTGAAAGGGAGTATGAATAGAAACCAGCGCGATTTGTCTAAGATGCCGCGCCACCACAAAAACAGCCCCACTATCGCGACCAAACTCATGAGCATGCCAAAGCCGACCATCGCCCGGAAGCTCCAGTAGATAAGCCAGATCATGGGCGGGACAAAGTTGGCGTTGGGGCCATACGTGTTGGCGTATTGCTCTTGATACATTTCATTAATATTGTTGATACCGGGCACCAACCCGTGAAAAGAGTCGTAGGTCAAGAAGCTCAAGAGGGAAGGAATACGGATGTTAATGATTGAACTGCGGGTCTTTTCATCGCCAATCTGAAAGAAAGAGAGCGCGGCGGGCGACTCGGCTTCCCACAACCCTTCGGCTGCGGCCAACTTCATCGGCTGCTTTTCGAGCATGAACTGGCCGGACAGGTGGCCGACGACCATCGTGATTATCACCGCCGCCAACCCAAAGACTAAGCCGATGCGCAACGAGCGCGAAAACATAAGCTGCTCAGCGGGGGTGTTGCGGCGCAGCAGGCGATAGCCGCTAATGGCGACGATGAAGAAGCCGGCCGTAGTAAAGGCGGCAAAGACAACGTGGGGAAACTGGAGAAAGATGTTGGGGTTGGTGATAATCGCCCCGAAGTCAACCATCTGTGCCCGACCGTTGACCAGCTCATAACCGACCGGGTTTTGCATCCAACTGTTGGCGATGAGAATCCACAGGCTGGAAATCGTCGTGCCCAGCGCCACCATCCAGATCGTGAGCA
>JAGRBY010000740.1 GCA_020433835.1 Anaerolineae bacterium
CGAGATGCGAGCCTTAGGGTTACAGGAGGTATAATATGGCATCGCAAATTCACTCTCAACCGAAACGGCTTGGAACCGGTGCGATTATTTTAGGGATTATCGCCATCATCATATTGATGACTATCCCCCTGTTCCTTGTGCCTGACAGCCAGTTTGGCGGCTCCGATAATGCCGGTTCGGAAGCCATCGCCGCTATCGCGCCTGACTATAACTCAGAATGGATAACCAACATTTGGGCACCGCCCGGCGGCGAAACGGAAAGCATGCTCTTTGCTCTGCAAGCGACCGTCGGCGGCATCTTGATTGGCTATTTGTTTGGCTACCTGCGCGGTCGTAAAACAGCGCAGCAGACGCCGCCGGATAAACAGTGATGGGTGATTGGAGATTAGGAGATAGGGAGATTAGAAGATTGGTCTAAGAAATCTCCCTATCTCTAATCTCTAATCTCTAATCTCACTTTGTTGCTCCAACATTACATTCAGGGGACACATCTTGCATATCATCGACTGCTATGCCTATAGCAACAAAATTCGAGCCGTCGATCCGGCTCAAAAAGCCGGATTGGCGATCACCGTTCTACTCTTGTGCCTGCTCCTCAATCGGCCGCTGGTTAGTTTGCTGGCGGTTGTTTGGATGTGGGGACTGGCCGTATGGCAGGCCGGATTGCCGCCGTTTGTCTTTGGACGGGTGCTGCTGGCCGAACTTTTCTTTCTCATGCTAGCAACCGTGGCTGTTGCCTTGAGCGTGAGCACCCGCGCCCCAACCGACCCCGAAGCCTGGCTGCTGTCGCTCGGCCCTGTGTGGATCTCCTCAACACCGGCGGCTCTCTACAACGCCATTAATCTCGTTCTGCGTGCTCTGGGTGCCGCCTCGGCGATGAACTTTCTGGCGCTGACCACGCCCCTGGTCGATCTGGTCGAACTGATGCGCCGATTGCGCTTATCACCTATTCTTATCGATCTGATGACCGTTATGTACCGCTTTATCTTTGTTTTGCTGGAAAGTCTAAACCGAATGTACGCCGCTCAAGAAAGCCGTCTGGGCTATAGTTCTTACCGGCGCAGTATGGTGAGTGCCGGTTTGTTAGGCAGCCAACTCTTTATCGATACCTACCGCCGTAGCCGGCGCTTGCAAACCGCGCTCGATGCCCGAGGCTATATCGGCGGCGATCTGCGTGTGCTGCCGACCACCTACTACACCAACCGTCCCCTCTTTGCGGTTAGCACCGTGGCGATTCTCAGTTTGCTCGCGCTCCGGCTGGTGTCATGAGCGCACTCCTTGAATTTGACGATGTTTACTATCGCTACCCCGGCCAAGAGCGTTACGCCCTGGAAGGATTGTCCGTTGCTTTTCCCGAGGGCGAAAATATCGCTTTGATTGGCCGCAATGGAGCCGGTAAGTCAACGCTCTTTCTGCACTGTAACGGTCTGTACCAACCCGACTCCGGCCAGATTCGTTTTGCCGGTCAGCCCTTGAAATACGACCGCTCTTCGCTCAAATCTCTGCGCCAGCACATCGGCATTGTCTTTCAAAACGCCGACGACCAGCTTTTCAGCGCCAGCGTAGCCCAAGACATCAGCTTTGGCCCCTACAACCTTGGTTTAAGCGATGCCGAAGTGCGCCGCCAGGTGCAGATGGCCGCCGAACTGTGCGGCGTCGTCACGATGCTCGATCGGCCCACCCACGCCCTCAGCGGCGGCGAAAAAGCCCGTGTGGCCCTGGCCGGTGTGCTGGCTATGGACCCCGACCTGCTCATCAGCGATGAACTTATGGCCAACCTCGATCCCTGGGGGCGGCGGCGCATTTTTGACATCTTCCACCAACTGCGCCAACGCGGCAAAACCATCGTGCTGGCTACTCACGACCTCAATGTTGTGCGCCGCTGGGCCACCTATGTCGTCGTTATGGCCGGTGGTCAAGCTGCATTCGCCGGCACGCCCGATCAACTGCTGGTCGATGAAGCGACATTGCAGCAAACCGGTCTGGCCCAGGTCTGGTTTGATGAGATATAAACAGGTGACAGTCACTAAATTCGACCTTGTTGAACTAAACAATGCTGTTTGTGACCAATAAGTGACTGTCACCTTTGAACTATGTAACTCGTAATAACGTGGCTATTTCGCGTTCTGTAATCTTCCTCACAGTGAATTGATTTTACCTTTGTAAAATAGTAAAGATGGTTGGTTATAATTTTGTAACAATTTGGTTGTAACGTTGGTAGCGGTTAGCTATCAGCAGTTAGCAGGTAGCTAGTAGCAGTTAGTTAACAGCAGATAGCAGTTAGCTTTGTTACGAAATATAACTTGGAGGCTGACGTGTACAGCTCTGTAATCCAAGAATTGTCGGAATAAAAAGCTAACCACTACCTGCTATCTGCTAACCGCTACCTGCTTATAGCCTATATACAAGGATGAGGAGATTTTGATGCGATCTAACGTGAAGTTGCATGGTAGTTTGCTGGTTATTGTAACTCTACTTTTACCCTTTTTAATGCAGTGTACCTCAACTGCCTCTCCCCCCTCTGAAAATGAAACCGAAACAGAAAGCGTGGCTAGCGTAGAAGAAATGGCCCCCGAAGGCGCAGAGCCGCCGCCCGGCTACGCCGATAAACAGTGGGCCGATATAGTGACCGAAGCCCGTGGCCAAACCGTAAACTGGTATATGTGGGGCGGTCAGGACAACATCAACAACTGGATCAACGGTTACGTGGCCGATACCCTCAAAGCGGAGTATGATATTACGCTCAACCAGGTGCCGCTGGTTGATACCGTCGAGGCGGTCAATAAAGTTCTGGGCGAGATGGAAGCCGGTGTCGAGGCCGACGGCTCGGTCGATATGATCTGGATTAACGGTGAAAACTTCCACACCTTGCGCCAGGCCGATTTGCTCTACGGGCCGTTCTCGCAGTTTTTGCCCAACAGCACCTATGTCAATTGGGACGACCCCAGCGTCAATACCGACCTCGGCTTTCCGGTCGATTACTATGAATCGCCGTGGGGCAAAGCCCGTATGGTCATTGCCTACGACACCGCCAAACTGGCCGAACCACCAACCACCATCGACGGCCTGGTCGAATGGATCAAGGCCAACCCCGGCAAATTCACCTATCCCGCCCCCCCCGATTTTACCGGCACGGCCTTCATCACCCACTTTTGCTATCAAGCCACCGGCGGTCACGAGCAATTTACGTTGGAGTTTGATGAACAGCGCTTTGAAGAACTGTTCCCGGCCTGCTGGAATATCCTCAACGACATCGAGCCGTTCCTCTGGCGCGAGGGGCAAACCTACCCCGAAAGCCACGCCCGCCAGCAAGACCTATTTGCCAACGGCGAGGTCTATTTCGATATGGCCTTCAACCCGGCGGAAGCATCCAGCATGGTCGCCGCCGGTCGCTTCCCGGAAACCACCCGCACCTTTGTGTTCGACTCGGGGACGTTGGCCAATACCCATTACGTCGCCATCCCGGTCAACTCACCCCACAAAGCCGCCGCAATGGTCTTAGCCAACTTCCTGCTGTCGCCTGAAGCCCAGTTCAGCAAAGCCGATGTCGAAAACTGGGGTGATTTCGCCGCTGTTGAAGTTGCGCGTTTGTCT
>JAGRBY010000741.1 GCA_020433835.1 Anaerolineae bacterium
CGGCACCTGGCTGCCAGTTGACTCAACGGCTTCGACAGCTTGCGGCAGCACCTCGGCTTTGCTGTCGCCGGTTGTAATAAAGGCCACGTAATGGGCGTTGTTGATGACGGGATAGGTCAACGTGATGCGTTTCGGCGGCGGTTTGGGCGAATCAATAATGGGAGCCACCCACAGTTTGGTCTCATCGAGCAAGGGATGGCCCGGAAAGAGAGAGGCGGTGTGTCCGTCTTCGCCCATGCCCAGTAAGATAAGGTCGAAGCGTGGGAGCTTGTTTTCATCGGGCGACAAAACGGCCCGTAGCTTTGCGGCGTAATCTCTGGCCGCGAATCGGGGTGAGAGTTTAGGGTCGATGGCGTAGATTTGATCCGCTGGAATATCGACATGGTCAAAGAGGGTTTCTTTGGCTAAAAGATAGTTGCTGTCGTCATCATCAAGTGGCACACAGCGTTCATCGGCCCAAAAGACGTGCCAGGCTGACCAGTCGATTTGCGACCGGATTGGCTCTTTGATCAAGTCAGCGCTAAGAATCTTGGGCAGCGACCCACCTGACAGAGCAACGGTAAACATGCCCCGCGCTCGGATAGCCTGAACCGATACCTGCTGGACGTAATCGGCTACAGCTTCGCTTAATTCTTCCTGGGTTGAAAATATATGAAGGCTCATAGCCCTCCTCTCTCTACGAAAATTACGGTCTTATTCGTTATTATCCACTGATTTACGCTGTGAAGTAGGGAGTAGGAAATAGGCTCTTAAGGGCCAGACATCGACAAAAGATTGTCGATAAGGTGGCGAAAAGAAATTGTGAATAATTAATTGTGAATTGTGAATGGTGAAGTAAAAAACATTCACAATTAATTATTAATTATTCACAATTCACCATTTACTTGCCCTTATAATGCGTTCTTTGCCAATTGCCCCATTGGACCTTACTTTCCATGCATAGTCTTGGACAATTGTTAGCATATAACGGTTCCACATCGACAATTGTTTGTCGCTCTTGTTTAGCCCCTTACTTCTTACTCCCTACTCCTCATTTCGCTAACATTCCGTACAAATACTAAACCACTTCCGCTCTTTATCAGAGCGAATAAATTCGTCTGATTTGCTTGGCCCCCACGTGCCGCTTTCGTAGAATGACAGCGGGGGAGCGTGGTCGGTATCCCAACCGGCCAAAATCGGATCGACCAGCCGCCAGGCCAGTTCGATCTCATCGCTGCGGGTAAAGAGCGAGGCGTCGCCGTGCAGCGCATCGAGCAGCAGACGCTCGTAGGCATCGGGCAGCGAGTTGGTGCCGAAATCTTGCTCGTACAGATAGGACATATCGACCGAACGGGTGCGCATACCCGCGCCGGGCACTTTGGTTTCAAAGTGAAGTAGGATACCTTCGTTTGGCTGTAAACACAAACCCAGACGGTTGGCCGGTAGCCCCTCGCCGGGAGCCAGCGGAAACATGAGGTGCGGCACGTGTCGAAACTGCACCGCAATTTCGGTCACTTTGCCGGCCAGCGCTTTGCCCGACCGCAAGAAAAAGGGTACGTTGCGCCAGCGCCAGTTGTTAATATACATTTTGACGGCGGCAAAGGTGGGGGTGTTGGTGTTGCGGGCCACGCCTTGCTCATCGCGATAGGTGCGGTATTGGCCTCGAACAGTGAACTCGCCGACCTCCTCGGGCTGAATGCCCTGCACGGCTTTGAGGACTTTGACCTTTTCGTCGCGCAGCGAGGTGGCGTTGAATTCGGCCGGTGGTTCCATGGCCGTTAGCGACAGTAGTTGCAGCAGGTGGTTCTGGAACATATCGCGCATAACCCCGGCGGTATCGTAATACCCGGCCCGGCTGCCCAGCCCGACCTCTTCCGAGACGGTGATCTGGACGTGGTCGATATAGTTGCGGTTCCACAGCGGCTCGAAAATGGCGTTGGCGAAGCGGAAGACCAGCAGGTTTTGCACAGTTTCTTTGCCCAGATAATGGTCGATGCGATAGACTTGCTCTTCGATAAAGACTTCATGAACCTCGTGGTTCAGTTCTGTGGCCGACTTGAGATCATGCCCAAACGGTTTTTCGATGATGATACGCCGCCAATGGTCATCGGTTTGGGCCGAGAGACCAACCTGGCCCAGTTGTTTGATGATGGGCGCATAGAGGATGGGTGGTGTTGAGAGGTAGAAGAGAATGTTGCACGCGCCGCCGACTTCCTGATCGATCTGGCCCAGCAGATCGCACAGCGACTCATAGGTGGCGGGATCATCATAGTTACCTTGATGATAATGTATCTTTTTGGCAAAGTCGTCCCACAGGCCATTGCCTTGCGGCTTTAGCCGGCCATGGCTAACAACCCCTTCCCGGATTTTCTGGCGAAAGCCGTCGTTATCCATTTCGCTGCGGGCCACGCCAACCACGCTAAATTGTTCGGGCAGCAACCGTTCGCATTTCAAGCTGAAGAGCGAAGGCAGCAGCTTGCGGCGAGTTAAATCGCCGGATGCACCAAAAATAACCACAACACAGGGGTCCGGCACCTGCCGGATGCCACTTCGATTAAAATCGACTGGACTCACCGATTATTCTCCGATCCAATTAAAATGGAATGAACCGCCCTTGTCCACCCGTTCGAATGTGTGTGCGCCAAAGTAGTCGCGCTGGGCCTGAATGAGGTTGGCCGAAACCCGGGCCGAGCGATAGGCATCGAAATAGGCCAGTGATGCGCTCATGGCGGGAACCGGGGTTCCCAAATCGATGGCAGTTTTGACGGCAAAGCGCCAGTCGGCCTGGCGGCTTTCGACCGCCTGCTTGAACTGATCATCAACCAGCAGGTTGGGCAGCGTGTCGTTGCGGCGGTAGGCGTTGGTGATGTCGTCGAGCAGTTCGGCCCGAATGATGCAACCGGCGCGCCAGATGCGAGCAATCTCGCCTAAATCGAGGTTGTAATCATACTCTTCCGAAGCTGTTTTCAGCAGCGCCATGCCTTGCGCGTACGAGCAGATTTTCGAGGCATACAGCGCCGACCGCACAGCGTTGATCAACTGCTGCCGGTCGCCCTCATAGCGTGCGTCCGGGCCGGAAAGAATCTTAGAGGCGGCTACGCGCTCATCCTTAATTGAAGAGATGATGCGGCCATCGACCGCCGCCGTAATCGTGGGAATGGCCGAGCCGATGTCGAGCGCGTTCTGGCTGGTCCATTTGCCGGTGCCTTTTTGGCCGGCTTTATCCAAAATGACATCGACCATAGCTTGGCCGGTTTCCTCATCAAACTTGGTGAAGATGTCGGCGGTAATCTCGATGAGGAACGAGGACAGCTCGCCGTCATTCCATTCGCTGAAAATCTGGTGAAACTCTTCGGGCGACGGATCGAGCGCGGCTTTGAGCAATGCGTAACTTTCGGCGATGAGCTGCATATCGCCATACTCGATGCCGTTGTGGACCATTTTTACGTAGTGGCCCGCGCCGCCCGATCCGATGTAGGTTACGCAGGGTGCGCCGTCGGCGGGGGCTTTGGCTGAGATGGCCGTGACCAGCGGCTCGATGAAACCGTAGGCTTCTTCGGTGCCGCCGGGCATCATGCTTGGCCCCAGCCGCGCC
>JAGRBY010000742.1 GCA_020433835.1 Anaerolineae bacterium
CCTGGTTAATCTGGATCTTAAATTTTATCCCCCAAATAGGTATTGCCCTGTTATTGTCTGTCTGGTTTACCAGTCTTCGGTTAAGAATTAAAGGTGTTGGTCTCTGGCGGGCCTTATTTTTTTTACCCAACTTGTTGATGCCGGCCGCGATTGCAGCCTTGTTTTTCAGCCTGTTCTCTTTTTACGGCCCTGTCAATCAATTTTTAGTCCGAGCCGGCATTCTGCCCGAAGCCATGCAATTTTTGCAAAATCAAACCATCGCCCGAAGTCTGGTGATTTTTATTCAGTGGTGGATGTGGTTTGGCGCTACCATCATTCTTTTGATGGCCGGTATGACCTCGATACCCAATTCACTCTACGAATCTGCTATGATTGATGGTGCCAATGAGCGACAAATGCTGTGGCGCATCACCATACCCTTATTAAAACCTATTCTGATCTTTGTTTTTGTAACTTCGTTGGTGGGGGGAATGCAGATATTTGACATCCCTTACCTTTTGACCGACGGCAGAGGATCACCGGCCGGCTCAATTATGACCAATAATATCCTGATGTACCTGAAATTTAGCAGCAGTAAAGGTCACATCGGTGCTGCGTCGGCTGTGGGAGTTCTGGTTTTTATAATGACGTGCATCTGTGCATTTGGCATTTTTTATTTCCTCCGCGAAAAGGATTAGAGACTATGATTAGAGACTCGATTACGAAGCCGAAAGAGGCCAAGCAAGGAAATATCTCTATGCTAACCCACTACAAATTGAACACAATAATCCTACGTGGATTAATATACCTTTTTCTATTCATCCTGTTGGTTATTACCATCGTTCCTATTTGGCTGTTGTTGGTTAACGCAACTCGCTCTACCCTTGAAATCCAGCAGGGCGTTAGTTTTTTCCCCAGCTCACACCTGTTTGAAAACTATGGCATTTTGCAAGGCCGAGGCCTCAACCTATGGCGCGGCTTTTTAAACAGTCTGTTTGTGGCTGTCGCTTCAACCCTACTTACCGTTTATTTCGGGTTACTGACGGCGTATGGCATTGTCGTTTACGATTTCAAAGGGAAACACCTTTTCGCCAATTTTATCATCGTCTTGGTTTTAATTCCGATGCAGCTTTCAATCATTGGTTTTTATCAGTACATGGCTGTATTGGGCCTAACCGACAATTTCGCATCGCTTATTTTGCCGACCATTGCCGCGGCCGGCTCCGTATTTTTCGGCAAACAATATCTTGAATCGGTCGTTATCAAAGACCTCATCGACGCCGGACGCGTTGATGGGGCCAGCGAATTTAGCATTTTTCATAGAATAATGATGCCGATTGCGGTTCCCGGTGCCGTTACAATGGGCATTTTTGCCTTTATTGCCTCCTGGAATAACTTTTTTAATGCCTTTATATTGATTTCATCCATTGAGAAATACACCCTGCCCATGTTGGTTCAAACTCTACGCGGCGATGTATACCGCACGGAATATGGCGCGATATACCTGGGCTTGGCCGTAACGATTGTACCCATCATTGTCATTTACTTGATTTTCTCACGATACATTGTAAGTGGTATCGCTATGGGATCTGTGAAGGAATGAGTGGGTCAATGTTTACCTTTAAGGCATCTCCAAGGAAATAATTAATCAATGCCCATAGTGCGTAGTGCGTATCACCATCAGCTACGCAATAAGTTTTGATTAATTTGATTCTTGGATTTGCCTAATACTACTACGAGATTTTGACGTAACACCAGGCCAGAAACCAGGTTTTTCGGTTAATGCGCTCCATTTCTTGCTAAAGAAGGTTCACGAAAGAGCCTATTTTCATTGCCCAGTTAAAAACCTGGTTTCTCAGACCCAAAGTCTCGTTGTAGTACTAATCCAACCATCTATAAGAATGAGAGATAAATTTATGAAGATCGCTGACTATCGAGATGCCACCCAACCCGTCGAGGCCCGTGTGGCCGATTTACTGGCTTGCATGACCTTAGACGAGAAACTCGCTCAGCTTGGCAGCGCCTGGGTCTTTGAACTGTTGACCAGCATGGAATTCGACCCGGCCAAAGCCGCCAACCGGATGACCAACGGCATCGGTCAGATCACCCGCATCGGCGGAGCCAGCAGCCTCGACCCCACAGCCGGGGCCGAACTGGCGAACAACATCCAAAAATATCTGGTCGAGCATACCCGCCTGGGCATCCCGGCTATTGTCCATGAAGAGTGTTGCAGCGGCTATATGGCCCGCGACGCCACCTGTTTTCCGCAAACCATCGGTGTCGCCAGTACGTGGGAGCCGGACTTAACCGAAGCCTTGGCCGCCGTGGTCAAAACCCAAATGCGGGCAGCCGGTGCGCACCAGGGTTTATCGCCGGTGCTTGATGTTACCCGCGACCCCCGTTGGGGACGCACCGAAGAAACCTTCGGCGAAGACCCCTATCTCGTCTCGCTTATGGGCGCGGCCTTTGTGCGGGGCTTGCAGGGGCAGAATTGGCAGGAAGGCGTTATCGCCACGGCCAAGCATTTTGTCGGTTACGGCATGTCGGAAGGCGGTATGAACTGGGCACCGCCCCACATCACCCCCCGCGAAATGCGCGAGGTCTATCTGTTACCGTTTGAAGCCGCCGTTCGAGAGGCCAAACTGGCTTCCGTGATGAACGGCTACCACGAACTCGATGGTGTGCCTTGCGGTGCCTCCAAGGAACTGCTCACCGACATGCTCCGCGATGAGTGGGGCTTCGACGGTATTGTCGTGTCCGATTATTTTGCTGTGAATCAACTGCTGGAATACCACCAAATTGCCACCGACAAAGCCGATGCCGCCGCCATGGCCCTCGACGCCGGCATCGACGTTGAACTGCCCAGCACCGACTGTTACGCCGGTCCGCTGCGCCAGGCCGTTGAGTCAGGGGCGCTGGACGAAGCCACCCTCGATCAGGCGGTTAGCCGGGTGCTGCGCTTGAAATTTATGCTGGGCCTGTTTGAAAACCCTTATGTCGATGCCCAACAAGCGCAAACGCTGTTCGATACGCCCGACCATCGCCAATTGGCTTATGAAATTGCCCAAAAATCCATCGTCTTGCTGAAAAACGAAGGTGCCATGCTGCCGCTCGACAAGCAGCTGAACACCATTGCCGTCATCGGCCCCAACGCCGACACGGTGCGCAATATGATCGGCGACTATGCCTACCCCTGCCACATCGAGTCGCTGGCCGAGATGCGAGACGAGGACAACATCTTCAACATGCCTATCCCCGACAAAATTGAAATGGTCGATAACTTTGTGCCGATTATCAGCATCCTGGCCGGGATCAAAAACAAAGTCTCGTCTGAAACAAAGATTTCCTATGCCCAGGGCTGCGATGTGTTGAACACCTCCCAGGCCGGGTTCGCCGAAGCGATAGACATCGCCCACAAAGCCGATGTCGCCATCTTGGTCGTGGGTGAAAAGGCCGGATTGACCAAAGACTGCACCACCGGCGAGTCGCGCGACCGGGCCAGCCTCGATCTACCCGGCGTGCAGCAAGCCCTGGTCGATGCCATTGTCGCCACGGGAACGCCGGTTGTCGTGGTGCTGCTCAATGGCCGGCCG
>JAGRBY010000743.1 GCA_020433835.1 Anaerolineae bacterium
GACCTGAAGCCGCTCGGCCAGCAAAGAAAACGGTTGAGGAGAGGTCATATCGGCCAGGTGGTCAAGAATTTCATTGGCCCGGTCGAGGTGACCCTGGGCCTGATAGGTCAGGGCCAAGGCGTAGGAAGGCACATTAAAATCTGAGTGCAAAACGCCATAGGGATGTTGAATCAGAATTGAATAATAGTGGGCAGCCGCCGTCAATTTATTAAGTTCATAGTGAGCATGGCCGCAATAATGATTGGCCCAACTTACCTGGGTGACGAGCTTTGCTTTTTCGGCCAGTTTTATCTGCTGAGTGGCTGTCTGGATCAGGCGGTGAAAGTTCGCTCTGATCAGATAAAAGGTGTTAAGCGCCACGTACAAGCGTAGGGTGTAAACCGGCGGTTGCTGCTGATGATCCTGCTGAAGTAACTCGGTTAACAGTTGCTCCGCTACATCGCCCTGCCCAACTAGACGATGACCTCCGGCCCAAAACATCATCGCCGTCCCCCGAATAAAGGCCTGGTGGGGGGGAAGGAGCTCTAAAGCCTGACGGCCCAGGCGGATAGTCTGCTGTCCGTCACTCTGAAAGTAGCTCAATTCACTTTGTAAGGTATACAATTCACCCCACAGTGGCTCATGTTCCACCGTTTGGGGCTGGGCCTGGAGCAGCGCTTCTACCGGAGCTATTAGATCGATGATGGCCGGTGCGCCGTAACGTAGCTTGGTGACCCAAATCCGGGCTAATAGCAGAGCCGGGCGCTGCTCAAGCAGCGCTTCCGGCAATTTGGCTAACCAACGAGACAGGGTAGCCATCTCCTCGTAATTGAGCAGCGTGTGCCGATGCTGTTCCACCAGCCGGGCGGCTTGCTCCGTCTCTCCCGCGGCCAGGGCATGGTCGATGGCCTCCTCGATGTAACCCTGCTCGGCCAACCAGTGGCTGGCCCGGCGGTGTAGGGCAGCGATGTCGGTGGGGCTGTATTCGGCCTGTAAGCGATGTTTTAACGACTCTTGAAACAGATGATGATAGCGGTACCATTGCTGCTCATCATCCAGCGGCACCACGAAAAGATTGGCTTGATCCAGATAAGCAATAATTGCCTGGCTAGAGGTAGGTGTATGAGGGTCTCCGCTGCCCTGCTCCGCTGCGTTTCGGTGTAGAATAACCTCGCACAGCGATTTGCAGAAGCGATCCAGGATTGCCGTTTGCAGCAGAAAAGCCCGGATGGGGGCCGGTTGCTGAAGCAGTACCTCATCCAGCAGGTAAGACATCGCATATTGATCAGCCCTCATAGTGCCGGTTGGCGGAGATGGCCGCCTCAGCGACAGCGAAGCCAGGCGCACTCCGGCAGCCCAGCCTTCTGTCTGCTCGACCACAGCGGCGATCCCCTCGGCTGGGAGGCGCTCGCGCCCGACGGTCTGTTCCAGAAAAGCGGCGATTTCCGTGGGCCTGAAGCGCAAATCGCCGGTGCGGACGTCCGTCATCTGACCTCGCGCCCGCAGCCGGGCCAAAGGCAGTGGCGGGTCAAGTCGGGAGATCAAGACCAGATGGGCCTGCTCCGGCAGATAGTCGATCACTTTTTCCAAGAATTGATAGATAGACGGGGTCTGGACCAGATACAGGTCATCCAGAACGAGGGTAAAGTTCTGCGCGGCCGCGGCCAACTCATTGATAAAGATAGTTCTGAGGTAGTCCACAGGTGGCAGTTCCAGGCCTTGTAATAGGCTCAGGCTGTCGCTCATCGAGTCGGGGAAGATGGTTTGCAAGGCGGCCAGAACGTACCGCAGGAAGTGACGCAGCTCATCATCGCCCTGATCCAGCGATAACCAGGCTACCGGCTGGGTGCGGCTTTGCAGCCACTCCACAGCCAGGGTAGTTTTACCGAAGCCGGCCGGGGCGACAATTAGGGTTAGTGGGCGGTGGGGATTGTGGTTGAGATACTCAATAAGGTGGGGGCGGGGTACGAGGTCGGGGCTGAGCCTGGGTTGATGCAGTTTGGTGCGCAGCAACGCAAACGGTTTAGTCCTCATGTCCTCTCATTAAGTGCGTTAGGATTTACGCAATGATTGGCGCGTATTGTACCACAATGCTCTTAAGTAAGCTATACCCATCCTTCAGCCCTCAACAGTCATCCTTCCAAAACAGGACTTACGCAGAGTGTAGAACAATTTGCTAAATTGTTCCGCATCTTGGGCATACGTATGGCGCAAATTGGCAATTTACGCTACAAAATCGAGAATTTGCGTAAGTCCTGCAAAAGTGACTTTTGGGCAAAAAAAAGTGACTTTCGGGCAAAAAATTTAGGGACAAATGGCCCTTCCTTTTTAAGGTGACATAAGGTATGCTAACAACGTTAAGGTTGTAGCTTGTCTAGTTGCCTGTATAAACCTCAACTAGATAAGGATAAAACAGTATGAAACCCAAACTGAACCTTGTTAAAAGTAGCTATAAAGCTGAGGGCGAAGAAACGTACCACGGAATGATTCAACATTCCGAAACCTTAACGCAGGAAGATCTGCTGGATGAGATGGAGTGGCATAACTCTACGCTCACCAAGACAGACATGCGAGCGTTTCTGGAAAGCCACGAACGGACTATTATCCGTGCTCTGCAAAAAGGCAAGCGGGTTGTCACCAATTTGGTTCACTATCAACTATCGGCCAAAGGAACCTTTACCGATGAGAATGAGCCATTTGATGAAATGCGCCACAGCGTTGGAGCTTCGGTCTCACAAGGGCCACTGCTGCGACAGGCGATCAACAACAAAACCGTAAGCCTGAAGCGGGGCCAAACGATAAAACCTACGCCCCGGCTGGATAGTTACACCAATCTTCACAATAGCGATCCGAACACCGTTCTTAGCCCTACTTATAACGCCCGTCTGGACGGGGACAAACTTCGGTTTGACCCGACCGATCCTGAGCAAGGCGTATTTTTGACCCCAATAGCCGACAATAATGGCCTGCTGGCGGACCGCACCCCTATCCGGGTGACGGATTACGCGCAGCTGGGCAACCGGAGCATCATCTTCCGTGTGCCTGATGGTCTTTCGCCGGCTGCCTATAAGGTTGAAGTACGCCGTCGCTTTGGTAAAACACGGCTGGCTACCGGAACGTTGGAAAACGCGCTGGTGGTCGTCTAGACAACAACGGCAAGCTGCAACCTTACACTTTCTTTTACCGCCTCAATTGAGGCGGTTTTTTGTTTTTAAACAGGACAGGACTTACGCAAAAGTCAGGTGACAGTCACTTATTGTTAATAAACCAGCATTGGATTAGGCCAAATAGGTCGATTTTAGAGCGTCCGAGTGACTGTCACCTTTAGAACTGCGTAAGTCCTGCAGGAATAAGGAGTAGGGAGTAGGGATTAAGGGGGTAAGCGGGTAGGCTGACAAATCGATTCTATCGGGCTAGTAAGCAATTACCTCGGGCTGGTAAGCAATTGCGTCGGGCTGGTAAGCAATTGCGTCGGGCTGGTAAGCAATTCCTTCGGGCTAGCACGCTGATTACTCAAGGCTAGCACGCTGATTACTCAAGGCTAGGTGTAGGTTGGGGTGAGCCGGAGATTTTGTACTGAAGCACGGT
>JAGRBY010000744.1 GCA_020433835.1 Anaerolineae bacterium
CGATGAGAATGAGCGTTGGTTTTTTATCCGTCATGTTCCTATCCAATCAAAAAGGCATAGTAGTAGACCACGATGCTTACAAAGAGTACGCTGTCGGATCTATCCAAGAAACCGCCGTGGCCGGGGAAGAGCATCGATGAGTCTTTGACGCCCACGTGGCGCTTCATCATCGAGATAGAGATGTCGCCGAAAAGACCGGCAATCGGAATGATGACGCCTAAAATAAAAGCATCGGCCCAGCCCAACGCAGGACTGATAGCGGTTACAACGGCCGTGCCGATGAGGCCGCCTAAAATTCCGCCGCCCAGACCTTCCCAGGTCTTCTTGGGGCTGTGGCGCGGCCAAAGTTTGTGCCGGCCCAGGGTGCGGCCAACCAAATAGGCAAATGTGTCTGCTCCCCAGGTGGCGAGCAGAGCCAGCCACACCCAGGTGAGGCCATCGGGCAGTTGGCGCAGAGCCACCAGTCGACCCAGCCCCCAGCCGATGTACAATCCTCCGGCAACGGTCAGCGCCCAGTCGGCGGTGGGGATGGAGCTGTTGGTGCGGAAGAGTTGCCACACCAGCGAGCATAAAAGCGTAAGCGAGATACCAATTTCGAGTAATCTTAGCGTGGGGTTATAGGCGTCAACCATCAACATAGCAATAAAAGCCAGAAGAATGGCGTGGATGACGTAATAGCCCTTGGCTTTCATCATTTGGCTAAATTCCCAGCCGGTAATGAGCGCGATGATCGTTACCACGCCAAAAAACCAAATGCCGCCGGCAAAGGTGACCCCTATAACAATTGGGAGGGCGATGAGTGCAGTTATTATGCGTGTACGGAGCATAGTTTTTGTTTTATCGTCAACTTGAAAGTTACAGTGTAGATCAGGATGGGGTAAACGCAAAAAAGAAACGGATGTCAAGAAAATTCTATTCCTTCACATTCGCGATCACACTTTGATACGGCCGATTACGATTTGTCGTCAGGATTGGAGTAAAGATGAATTGAGCGGAAATTTATACCGCTCGGGATGTACTTTTCGTTGTGGTCAAGTTTGTGGGCCATTAATGGTCAATTAACGGTGCGACTGTTCAAAATCATCCTTGGCTCTACAGATTCACACAGATGGTCACAGATTTTATCACAGTTTTGAGCGTATCTGTGAAAATCTGTGACCATCTATGGCTATGTTTATCACGCACGTTTGAAACCGCTTTTAGCGCGTTACGCTTCTATTTCCTCATGGCCGTTGTCCGCTGCGTCCAAATCGGCGTTATCATCGGCTTCAAGCGAGGCGGGCTTCGGCGTGTTGCCGTTGGCCGGTACCTTTTTGGCTTTTTTCTTGGCCAGTTTTTCTTCATTTGGGGCTAAAATGGCGACCGAAGCAACAATATCATCCCCTTTGAGATTCATAACTCGCACTCCGGAGGTGGAGCGACCTTGCTGCGAAACCGTTTTTATGGGCGTTCGCAAGGTAATGCCGTCTCTGGAAATAAGGGTAATATCGCCGTCGTCGGTCACAACACGACCGGTAACAAGTGCTCCCGTTTTTGTGATGGTTTTGGCCAGCGTGCGCACGCCGCTGCCGTTGCGCCGTTGAAGGTTATACTCGCTGAGGCGGGTGCGCTTGGCAAAGCCTTTTTCCGTAACAACGAGCAGGTCGGCCTCCGGATCGACAACATCCATCCCGCGCAGTTCATCGGTGCCGCGCAAGCGCATCGCGCCGACGCCGGCCGCCGTTCGGCCCATCGAGCGAACATCGTCTTCGTGGAAACGAATGGCTTGCCCGCTTTTGGTAACCAGGATCATCTCGTCGTTGCCTTCGGTCATTTTTACCCAGCCGAGTTCGTCATCCGTATCTAACGAGAGTGCAATCAAACCACTGGGCCGTACCGATGCGAACTCGCTGAGGTTGGTGCGCTTGATACGTCCCTTGCGGGTAAGCATAATAAGATACTCGGCCTGATCAAAATCAGGTACGGTAACGGTGGCTGTTATCTTTTCATCGGCCCCCATGTTGATGAGGTTAAAGATAGAAACACCTTTGGCGGTTCGGCTGGCGTCGGGTATCTGCCAAGCTTTTTCCGAATAGACCTTGCCTTTGTTGGTAAAATAGAGAATCGTGTCGAGCGTTCCGGCGGCAAAGAGAAACTCAACTTCGTCCTCGTCGCGGGTGGTCATGCCCATTACCCCGCGCCCGCCGCGAGCTTGCGAGCGATAGGTTTGGCTGGGAACGCGCTTGATGTAGCCGCGCTGCGTAATGGAGACAAGCACTTCTTCGTCTTTAACCAAATCCTCTTCGTTAAATTCGGCTGACTCATCGGCCAAAATGCGCGTGCGACGTTCATCGCCATAGGTTTCTTTGAGGTCTTGCAGGTCTTCTTTGATGAGCGCGAGAATTTTGGCGGGATTAGCCAGCAAATCTTCCAGGTAGCTGATGGTCTTCATCACTTCCTGGTACTCGTTCTCAATCTTTTGCCGTTCCAGAGCGGCCAGGCGGCGCAGCTGCATATCGAGGATGGCCTGGGCCTGAAGCTCGCTGAGCGAGAAGTTGGCCATCAACTTCGTGCGGGCGGTTTCGGTATCATCGCTCTCGCGGATGGTTTTGATGATGGCATCGAGATTGCCCAGAGCGATGCGATAGCCTTCTAAAATATGGGCGCGATGCCGCGCCTTTTCGAGATCGTACTCGGTGCGGCGGGTGATGACCTCTTGGCGATGTTCGATATAGGCCGTGAGCGCTCGCTTGAGCGGCAGTACGCGTGGTTCGCCATCGAGCAGAGCCAGCATGTTGATGCCAAAGTTAGATTGTAGGGTCGTGTGTTTATAAAGCTGGTTGAGAACCTTTTTGGGCTGAGCACCCCGTTTTAGCTCGATAACAATGGCCATCCCTTCGCGGTCTGACTCATCGCGCAGATCAGAAATATCTTTGAGCTTGCCCTCGCGCACCAAATCGGCGATGCGTTCCAGCAGTGAGGATTTATTAACCTGATAGGGGATTTCGGTAAAAACAATGCGATGACGCGTGTTGGTCATCTCTTCGATTTGAGCTTTGGCCCGCATGGTTACGCGCCCCTTGCCGGTGGCATAAGCGGAAACAATGCCCTCATGGCCCATCATTTCCGCGCCGGTGGGGAAATCGGGACCTTTGACAAATTTCATTAAATCTTCAACGGTGACATCATCCTGCGAGTCGTAGTTGTCGATGAGGTGGATGATGGCATCGCAAATCTCATGAAGATTGTGAGGGGGAATATTAGTGGCCATCCCCACGGCGATACCGGATGTGCCGTTGAGCAACATATTGGGCAGGCGGGCGGGCAGTACTTCCGGTTCTTGTAAACTGCCGTCGAAGTTATCTGTCCAGTTGACGGTGTTTTTATCGATATCGGCCAGCATTTCTTGTGAAATTCGAGCCAAACGGGCTTCGGTGTAACGCATAGCCGCCGGGCTGTCGCCATCGACACTGCCAAAGTTACCCTGGCCATCGACCAGCGGATAGCGCATCGAGAAGTCTTGGGCCATCCGAACCATAGCGTCGTAAACGGCGCTGTCACCGTGGGGGTGATACTTACCCAG
>JAGRBY010000745.1 GCA_020433835.1 Anaerolineae bacterium
GGTAGCACAACATTAAACCGTGGAACGTGGTAAAGAACCCAGGTTTTTGCCACAATTGTAAGCATGTTGCCCAATTAAGCACCAATAGAAGCCTTTGTCGGTCTCATGTTCAAGAAAAACCTGGGTTCTAACGCTACCACGATTTCGTGCAGAGCTACCGGGTTGAGCCATCGCCCAACAAATGTTATAATTTTCTAACGGTTTCACATTTCGTAACAGCGAGGCTCATCCATGACTCCCCATCAGGCCCTTACCCAATATTTTGGCTTTGAAAACTTCCGGCCCGGTCAAGAAGAAACCATCCAGCGGTTGCTCAACGGGCAGCATACGCTGTTGGTTATGCCCACCGGCTCCGGCAAATCGCTGGCTTACCAGCTACCGGCTCTGCTTCAGCCCCACCTAACGCTGGTTGTCTCGCCGCTCATCGCATTGATGCAAGACCAGGTCGACAGCCTGACCCAACGCAATATTCCGGCGACCTTCATCAACAGTTCGTTATCCAGCTATGAGGCCAACCAGCGCATGCGTGCCGTACGCGAAGGCCACATCAAACTGCTTTACATCGCCCCCGAGCGATTGCGCAGCCGGTCGTTCACCCGCGCTCTGGCCAACACCAAAATCAGCATGTTGGCCGTCGATGAAGCCCACTGCATCTCGCAGTGGGGCCACGATTTTCGGCCCGACTACCTGCAAATCGGCCCCATTTGGCAGGCGATGGGCCAACCCACATTACTGGCGACCACGGCCACGGCCACGCCGACCGTGCAAAAAGATATCGCCCAACTGCTGGGCCTGTCGAACACACAGCCCATCGTCACCGGTTTTAACAGGCCTAATCTAACGCTGCGGGTAATTCACGCCCCCGATGTGCGCACCAAGTACGAAACCCTGCACACGCTACTGGCCAAAACCAACGGCAGCGCCATTGTTTACGCCGCCACGCGCCGCAACGCCGATGAAGTAACCGATTTCGTGCGCGATGTCATCGGCAAAACGGCCCAAACCTACCACGCCGGCTTAGACCGCGATCACCGTTACCGCGTGCAAATGGACTTTATGGCTGACCGGACCCAGATAGTTGTAGCCACCAACGCCTTCGGTATGGGCGTCGATAAACCAGACGTGCGGGCCGTAATCCACTACAACATGCCGGCCACCGTCGAGGCCTACTACCAGGAAGCCGGTCGGGCCGGGCGCGACGGCCTACCCGCCGAGTGCGTTCTGCTCTTTGCGCCCGATGACCTACGCCTGCAAAATTGGCTCATCACCAGCGATACGCCCAGCCTCGATGATTTATACCAGCTTTACACCCGCCTGCATCAAGCCGCCAACGACGATGAGGTTTATTTTTCGCTCGATGAACTGTCGCAGGTTACGGGCCTGCATCCGGTTAAAATTCGGGTGACGCTCAGTGAGTTAGAGCAGGCCGGGTCGATCTATCATATGGGCGATCAAGGCCGCTACAGCCAGTGGAAAATCAGCCCTCTGACCGACAAGGCCATCCGGGCGCGGGCCGAGGCCATCAACCGCCGGGCCGAAATTCGCCAAAATTTATTGGAAACGGTGGTGAATTACGTTCACCTAACTACCTGCCGCCGCCAATTTCTGCTGGCCTACTTTGGCGATACCAGCCCACCCGCCTCGCCCCACTGCTGCGACAACCACAACGCCGACACCATCGACTCGCTGCCCAAGGCGGTAACGCCGCGTGATTGGTTCCCCTTGATTGTGCTGGAAACCGTGCGCAGCATGCAATCGCGTCCGGTGGGCCGCAATCGGTTGGCGCAACTGCTCAACGGCTCAAAGTCGCAAAAGATGCTTCAATTTGGCTATGCTAAACACAAATTTTACGGCAAGCTGACCATGCTCAGCCAACCCCAAATTATGCATATCATCGATGAGCTGATGCGGTTGCGCTTTATTCGGCTGGCCGGCGGCGAAATGCCGGTTTTAGATCTAACCGTCGCCGGCCAAAAAGCACTTGAGGCCCGCTCGGCCATTCCCATTACTATTCCCGGCTTAGAAGCGGATCGCGATAGCGCCGTGGCTCAATGGCAGGAGAACAAACGCCCCAGCACGGTCGATCAAACGCTGCAACTTTTCCAGCAAGGCTCAACCATCGCCGATATCGCCGAAGCCCGCAACCTCAAACCCAATACTATCTATGAGCACCTGGCGCGTGTGATCCGCAGCGGCGATCTCGATCTGTACGATGTCCTTTCCGCCGAAGTGGAAAGCCAAGTTCTGGCCGCCGTCGATACCGTCGGCAGCGCTTACCGTCTCTCGCCGCTCAAAAACATCTTACCTGAGCACATCTCTTTTGGTGAGATTCGATGCGTTATTGCCGCTCACCCTGATCTGCCTCAAGTACCAACAGCAGTAGAACAAGATAAACCGTCTACACAAATTACTGCATCAGCGCCGCCGGCTTCATCTCCACATCTCCAATCGCCCGTCTCCAATTCCCTATCTTCTACCTTGCCTACCCAAATCATACTCGATGCCGTAGCCAAACTGGGCGGCACGTTAGGCCGCACGGGCTTGGCCCTATTTCTAAGCGGATCGAAGGTAGCCTGGCTGGAAACCTTTGCCCAACATTCAGCTTATGGCCAGTTAAATCACCTATCGCAAAAGGCGATTATGTATATGATCGACGCCTTGATCACCGATGGCCGGTTAAAGCAAACTGGTGGCTTTCGACCGAAGGTTGTCTTAGTCGAGCCAGCTTTGTCTGCGGTGGATGCCCAGGCACCCATTCAACCTCAGTCTAACCAAGAAGCTGCTGAAAAGCCTATCGAAAAAGTGGCTGATAGTGAAAAGACACCGGCTCTCCCGGAGGCTAGCGATCCCGATCCTGTTTTGCTCGAAGCATTACGCGAATGGCGCACCGAACAGGCTCGCACCCACAACGTATCGCCGTACCTCATTTTTCCCAACAAAGTTTTAGAGACCATCGCCGCCCGGCAGCCGCGCACCGAAGAGGAGCTGCGGGCTATCTCCGGCATCGGGCCGGCCAAGCTGGAGCAGTACGGCCAGGCGGTTATCAGCCTGGTAACCGGGCACAATGACCCAAACGGAGAGGTTCACCAACGTGATGATGACGCCCCGGCTCAGACGCTCCAGCTCAAAGAATCGCCGGGCGCAGCCCCCCCACAAAGCCACCCGACTCAAAATCCAACCGAGGTGATTGAAGCGGTGCTGCGCGATTTGGCGGAGTTAATTACGCCCGATGGTCTGGCCGAACTGTTGACAGCAGGGCCGGAGGATGTTGTTTCATTTAGCGACAATGATTTCTTTGGGGAATTTCACGGCAAATTAGACAAAGCGGCCATGCTGGCCCATATTCAGCAGGAAATCGAGGCGGGGCGTGTGGTAGAGAGCCGTTATGGGAAGTTACGCATAGGCCGCAGGATGTAAGGAGCAGTAAAACGCTAAATACAATACGCTCCTCAAAACGGGAACTCGCTTTTTAAACACAAAAAGTCGTTCCGAAAACTCAGATCCTTCTTTTTAAACGTAATTAGGCGTGTTTCAAAATTCAGATGTCCCTTCTTAAACGCA
>JAGRBY010000746.1 GCA_020433835.1 Anaerolineae bacterium
TGGCCGATGTCAGCGTAGGTGGGTGTGATCTGAACCTAAGTCACGGTCCAAAAATAGGCACTTGTACGACCTCGAACACCGGCGGCCTGGCTGATGTCAATCGCGAGACGATATTTGTTCTCGCCAATTTTTTGAACCAGGCCTTGCTGATTGTCTAAAACGGCGTCGTGAGCGCCGGCCGGTGGTTCACCTTCACGCCAAACGCGAACTTCAAAGCCGTAATCAGCCGGAACCGAGCCGCCCCACTCCCATTCAAAGTTTGTAGGTCCATACGTAGGATCATTTACTGATATAGGACGTATGAGCGTAAATGTACCGTCGGGTAGGCCGGACGTGGGAGCGGGTGTGACGGTGGCTGTAGATGTCGCAGGGACAAAGGTCGCTGTGGGTTCGGAGGTTGGGGTTAATGATGGGGTGGCGGTAACCACTACGATAGAAGTTGTTGCGGTGGGGACAATGGGTGTATCTGTGGGAGCGATAGTTGGCGATGGTGATGGCGAGGGTGAAGATGTCGATGTTGCAGTTGGAGTAAAGGTTGGCACAAATGTAGATGTGGGTGTAGGTGTGTCTTCAACGAAAGCTAATTCAGCTACTGGCGTTGGCGTACTTTGTGAGGCCGCCGAGCCAAAAGCACTGGTTCCCCATAAACCAAGCGCAATAAGGGCTACACTTGCAACTCCGGTGGCCCAAACCGGTCGATGACCGGCCATTTTCTGTACCTGCTCCATAAACACAATTGGGGGAGCTTTCTGCAAAGGTTCGATATCTGGGGTGAGGGGTTCCATATCCGAACCAAGCGGATCGGTTTTTTTACTGCCCATCACCACAGAGGCCTTTTGAACATAGGGTTCTATTAAAGCGGCTTTGAGGGCTACCGCAAACTGTTCTGCAGTTTCAAAACGTTGCTCCGGTTTACTGGCCATCGCCCGCAGAATAACTTGTTCCATCCTATCAGATATATCGGGGTTCGAAGAGCGGGGCGATGGGGGGGGTTCGGTTGTTCGTTTGAGCAAAATACTTAAAGATGTATCGGCATCGTGAGGAATAGTCTTGGTGACAATCTCGTAGGCCATCACGCCCAACGCATAAATATCGGTTCGATGATCAACTACATCTCCACGCGCCTGTTCCGGTGACATATAAGCCGGTGTTCCGATGCCTTTGCCGACGCCGGTAAGGCGGGTAGCCGATTCGCCCAGTTTGGCCAATCCAAAATCTGATAAAAGTGCCCACCCTCTATCGAGCAAAACATTACTGGGCGTAACATCGCGATGAATTACGCCACTTTCGTGGGCATGAGCCAAAGCTTTCGCTATCTGAATAATAATATCAAACTTTTTCTCATCATCCGATGACTGATACATGAGGTGGGCTAATGTTTGCGCTCCTTCAACATAACGCATGACAATATAGCTATAATCACGATCAATACCATAGTCATAAATAGGTAAAATATTGGGATGGTGAAGACGCGCCACTGACTTTGCTTCTCGTTTAAACCGCTTATTAAAGACGGGATTTTTAGCCGCAAAGTAAGGAGGCAGAACTTTAACAGCAACATACCGCTCCAAGCTGGGCTGATAAGCTTTGAAAACAGAAGCCATTGCACCTTGCCCAATCTTTTCTTCTATACGATATTGACCTAAATCTTTACCAATAAGTTCTTCCATAAGCTGTTTTTTGATAACTCTCTTCGGAAAACGCTTGCTTAATTACAAAATATACGGCGAGTGACAGTGGCTCCGGGCTTTGCATCATTGAATGTACCCTGCAATACCCCACAGTTTGCTGTGTCGGCAATAATTTTGTAGCTTCCTATTGATGAAAAGCTACCACATGTTTTAGTAACATTATTGCCAACGGTACAACGCAAAAGCTCTGTATTATCATTAGGATGAAGAATTTTGATAGAGTTAATCCCACCGGTATTAACGCTTTCAATAACAAGTTTTGTGCTTGCTTCCGATTTTATGATAAACGGCATGTACACTTTTTCTAAAATTTTACTCGAAGCTGTTACTTTCGTATTCACAGTATTTTGACCAACCGACATAATTCCTCCATCGGCAGAGACGCTATAAGTATCGTTTTTGATATCGTTTGAGGCGGTTACTACAAAAGTAAATTGCGCAGTAGCATCCGCCGCCAACGTGCCTCTGTTCCACCTCACTTTATTTCCTACGAGGGTTCCCCCGCTAATATACGTTGCACCAGTCGGTATCGTGTCATTGATAACAAGATTAGTGGCGGATGTATCACCCCCGTTGAATACAGTTATAGTGTAAGAAATTTGCTCATCAGCTTCCACTATATTAGGCCCACTTTTTGTAATGGATAAGTTAGGTTGCCCCGGTTGGCTAACAAGGGTTACCACCGACTGCTCACCGATAACGGAGATCCCACCATCGGCAGTGACTTGATAGGTATTGTTGGTAATTGTATCCGAGGCGGTTACGATAAAGTTTTTTTGAACGCTTGCTTGAGGAGCTAAAGTAGGAACGCTCCATGTAACCATATTGCCTACTTTTGTACCACCGCTAACATAGTTGGCACCGACAGGCAGCACATCGCTGAGCGTAAGATTGGTAGCCGCCAAACCACCGCTATTGGTAATGGTTAGCTGATAGGTAATCTGTTCACCAGACACCACAGCTGACGGTCCGGTCTTTGTTACCTCAAGAGCAGGCGGGGTGAGTTGGCAAAGTGTAAAGAAAGAGTCTCTACTCGTACCATCGTAATACAAAGTAACGGTGGGAGAAAAGAGAAGAGGAGACTGAGCCGACAAAACCGCTAATAGTCGATGCCCTACCGGAATAACCGTATCATTAGGAGGCGTGATGTTAAGGACAACCTCATTCTGCCCGGAGTTTATAAATCCAAACTCAACGTCACCCAATGAAGTTGTTTGTCCATTGCTGGGGTTGTAATCAAAAAGCTCAATCAAAAAGTCTGTATTCGAATAATCTGTTGTTTGTAGCCAGATCGAACCTACAATATCATCAACAACATTCACGTCGCTCGTTGCAGCCGGATCAGAGTAGAAGCGTGCCACCTCCTCATAGGTAGTAAGCAAAAAAGAAAGCGTTCGCGATACAGTCGCCGGTGTACTACCGGTTGGAGTTGTTGTATTTGCAATTTTTTGCGACCCGTCGTCGCCCACATCCTTATTTTGATTGTGAAAATAGAAGTTATTACAAACTTCGGTAGAAGATACACTTATAGGCGAAGTCTGTAGTAAAAAAGAATCATTATTAAAATAACTAAGGCTCTCAGGCACGGCTGAAGCATCTTCGCTCGTATGGATCATAGCCACACCCACAATGAGGGTTCCAATAATCACATCAAAGAGTGTACCAAAGGCAGAGAAGGTATTTTTACGCATAGAAGATCCTGGTTGTTCGTGAAATAGGTTATTGAGTAGGTATGTCAATAGTTAGACGCAATGAGACTATTTTTTCTATATTAAAAGAATACAACAAGAACAATCACAATGTAAGGGACGAAAGTCACAAAAAAAAAATGACTAAGGTACTTTTTACT
>JAGRBY010000747.1 GCA_020433835.1 Anaerolineae bacterium
TGATGGCCGCGCCGTTCCCCGGCACGGAAATGTGGGACACGTTAGTTGAAAAAGGTGACGTTTTCTCGCATAATATGGATTGGTCACAGTTGGCTATCCAAGCCGACAAGGCTCACTTTGCTTTTGGCGATCTCGATAAGGAGACCGTTGAGCGCAAATGGCACGAAGCGCATCGACGCTTCTATTTACGCCCCCGAAGAATTGCCCGCATTGTGGCTCGCAAAGACACGTGGCTGCGTTTTCCCTACTATCTAAAAACCGCGGCGAATATGCTTATGGGTTTAGGTGAGCGCGAAGCTGCCGCCGCATAAACAGAACAGTGCTTTGCTATGCTTAAGTTAGTTTCCAAACTACCGCTTTATTGGGCCTATCGCCAGTTTGGCTGGCCTACCATGCTTCCTTTTTCCATTGTCGTGAGCGTCAGTTATCGCTGCAACAGCAAGTGTAAAACGTGCGATGTCTGGCGCAAGCCCAATGATGATATGACGCTGGAAGAGTGGGACAAGACCTTTGCCAACATTGGTCGAGGCCCGCTCTACTTTACCTTTACCGGCGGCGAGCCATTTTTGCGGCGCGATACTGTCGATATGGCGCTGTCGGCCTACGAACATTGCCGCCCGTCGGTCATTACCATCCCTACCAACGGTCTGCTTACAAAGCGCATTGTCGATGGGGTTGATCGCTTATGTGAGGGTGCGCCCAAATCGAACATCGGCATCAATTTATCGCTCGATGATGTCGGCGAGCGCCACGATGAAATTCGGATGGTGCCGGGCAACTGGAAAAAGGCGATGCAGACGTGGTCCGCGCTTAAGGGGCTGCAAAAGCGGCATAAAAATCTCGTGCTGACTAATCATACCGTTATTTCCAACTACAACATCGATCGCTTTTTTGAAATCTATGCCGGTTTGGAATTTTTGAAGCCGGACAGCTACATTACCGAAATTGCCGAAGAACGGGTTGAGCTTGATACCGTCGGCTGGGAAATTACGCCGATGGCAGAAAAGTATGGCCCCATCGCCGACTTCTTAAGTGAGAAAGCCCGTCAGCGGCGAGTGTCTGGTTTTGCCAAGATTACCCAGGCGTTTCGCGCCGAATATTATCAATTGGCTAAGCGCGTCTTGTACGAACGCAAGCAGGTTATCCCGTGCTATGCCGGTTGGGCCAGTTGCCAAATTGCTCCCAATGGCGATTTGTGGAGCTGCTGCATTCGGGCTGAAGGCGTTGGTAACCTGCGTGAGAATGACTACGATTTGCGCCGTATCTGGACCGGTAATGAAATGGCCAAACTACGGCACAGTATTTACACTGGTGAATGCCACTGCCCTATGGCCAATGCCTCATATGCCAATATGCTATTACACCCCCCGACAATGGCCAAAGTTGTCTCAACGGTTGCTTTACCCTAGCCCCGTAGACGCAACGTTGCCTGACCGCTGAGTCGGTATTATAATCTCCCTGCCAAAAAACGGCCTAAGGTCGATTGATAAGACCTAACAGGTTTCCAACGATTCATCCTATTAGTGGCAACTTTTCGTTCGGAATCATTTTTACTATAGGCTTTTGAACAAAACCTGTCAGGTCTGTTCTTGTAGTACGCATCGTTGCCTTAAGGTGGGTTAATTGGACAAGTACAATTCTTTCTGTAGAATGAAGGTTTCAGTCGGAAGTGAGTACATGCTCTTGGGGACAGCGAGATCGTAAGCATGTACAAACCGAATGTTACTGAATAAATCCATATTAATGAAGGTAGAAGGAAATGCCCGAAGAATCAGCAAAAAATGTACAAGGTGATGCTGCCAAAGATCACTTCATGGTTAGACATCCTGAAGGCAAATCTGAGAAATTTCCTTTGCCCGAGGGAGAGGGGACAATTATAAAAGCAGGTCGGGAACTGGATAATGATCTGGTTCTGACCGATCCCCGTTCTTCTCGGCATCACGCCGAATTTCGACGCACCGGAAATGTCTGGGAAGTACGCGACCTGGACAGTGCCAACGGCACGCTCGTCAATGATAATAAGTTAGAGCCGGATACGTGGACAAAATTCACTCCCGGACAAGTCGTTACCATCGCCGAAACTAAGATCGTGTGGAAACAAAATTTATCGGCGCAATCAACCGTGGCGATGCATCGTGCGCGGGATAGAACTGTTCCCAGCGCGGTACCGCCTCCCGTAGCCGCACCGGCTCCGGCTCCAGCCCCGGCCAAAAAAGAAGAAGAGAAGCCACGAATGCTTATCGCGCCCTGGATGATCGCTTTGGGCGTTATCGTGCTGCTGCTCATTCTGGCCGGTTTAGCCTGGTTGCTGTCCGGCGCGGGAACACCAGATGATGTGGCCGATCAACAGCCGGTTATCTTTGAAACCTCCGAAAGTGATCGTGGCGAAGGCAGCCTTGAAAATCAATCATTAGCCGGCGGCCCAACCGACACGCCTACACCATCGGGTCCGCAGTTGGCGATTCCGGTTTTAGAAATCGTCTCAACGCAGGTTAGCCCCATCATTTTTGGGGCATCGCCCAATACAACCGAAGCTTACATCTTTATTGATGTTCGTGCTCGAAACGGGGGGAACATACCGTTTGAGTTCTCGATTAGCAACTTCTCGATGCGTACGCGTGATGGCACGACATTCAGCGAAGCAGGCTCTAGCATCAGCGAGAACTATTTGAGGCAGTTAGGCGCTATTGACCGATTTGAAGATTTGGCGCTGACGCCCGGTGGTAGCGTGCCCGGCAGCCTGGTATTTCAGCTTGAGATCGACACCTATGATCTCGAACTGGTCTTTGAAGCACCCAACCTTGATCCGGTCTATTTGAGCCTTGGGACAATCAATATGGATCGAGAGTTGATGCTCGCAGCCGGGACACCAGCGGCGGTCTACGATGAAGCTCTTGTCGAACCAACCACCGAAACTGAGCCGACTCCAACCGTGGCACCCTCACCCACGCCCACGCGCCCGGCTCTCATTCCGGCTCCGGCTCAGGTATCGCGTTCGGCTTTGGCCGGTACAATTGCCTATGCCAGCTTTGATGGCGAAACCTACAATATCTACTTTGGCGATGTCGAATCGGGTGAGTCGACCTTTTTCCGCAGCCAGGCCAGCCAACCGGCATTCAGCCCTGATGGTTCGCGCATCGCTTTCCATTCCTGGGATGACAGCTCGCGCGGCTTGATGACGATGGATCTGTCGGGCGCAAACGGCATCATCATCGCCAATTTCTTGGAAGATCAACTGCCGACATGGACGGCGGATGGCAATGAAATTGTGTTACTCTCGCGTCGTTCCGGCGACCGAAAGTCGAACATTATTAAAGTCGGGAGTCGACAAGAACGTACGGAAGGCGTTATTTTGGGCGAAGGTGAGTATCCTACTATCGGCCAAACCGGTGAACTGGTCTTTAGGGGTTGGGGTAACACCGCCTTTGGTTTACGTTCGGCCACAGAAAATTTTGAAAATATCGAACCGATCACCAAAGGCGGTGTTACCCCAACCCCTAAAGACCAGTTCACCGGTCTTTAGGGGTTGGGGTAACACC
>JAGRBY010000748.1 GCA_020433835.1 Anaerolineae bacterium
ATTTACTATTGGGTAAAATGTGGTATGTTTCGAAAGTTTGTGTACAATTCCATTCGCCCGAAAGAAACCCTATGAAAGTGAAAAAATTTATGACCTCTCATTATATTACTCCGGAACTTTTTACATTCTTACGAGACCTTAAAGCCAACAATAACCGTGAGTGGTTTGAGGCCAATAAAAAGCGCTATGAACAGCAAGTGCGGGAACCCCTACTCGGTTTTATTAGCGACTTTGGCATGCGGTTGCCCGAAATTAGCCGCCATTATGAAGCCGATGCCCGCAAATCGGGCGGATCGCTCTTTCGGATTTATCGCGATGTACGGTTTTCGAAAGATAAATCGCCGTACAAGACTCAAGCCGGCATTCATTTTCGGCACGAAATGGCGAAAGATGTCCACACACCGGGCTTTTATTTGCATTTGGAGCCGGGCAATGTTTTTGTGGGTATGGGTATCTGGCATCCTGATAATAAGACGTTGGGCAAGATTCGCGATGCCATTGTCGATGACCCGGAGCGCTGGGTTGCTGTCAAGACCGATGCCGCCTTCCGCCAAATGTATGAACTGCAAGGCGATTCGCTTAAGCGACCCCCCAAAGGCTATGACGCCGATCATCCGCACATTGACGATCTCAAGCGCAAAGATTTCATCGCCGTAACGCACTACAACGAGGCCGCTGCCTGCCAACTTGATTTCATCGACGAATTTACACGCTGCTGCCACACAGCCGCACCGTTTATGGAATTTTTGACGCGATCTATTGAGTTGCCGTGGTAAATGTGCTTGGTATAGGCAAAAGTAACATTTTATCTTGAAGATTTAGCCGCTGCGCAGAATAACAAATAGTCGGTAAGCACAAAAACCGCCGATGACCACGCCCACAAGGGCGTTGAGATACAGCCCGTTGGCGATACGGGTGGCGGCCAGGATAAGCGCCGTTAGACCAATAATAATATAGAAGGCAATGACCATCGGTCGAGTAACTTTCACGCTTCGGTCTCCGACAGTTTGGCGTTACCTTGCTTCTGATCATAAACGAGCTTCACCAGCGGAACAACTTCGGCCAAGCGGCGACAATCGACATCGTTGGCTTCCAATATATCCCCTATCATCATTTTTGAGAGATTGGCGAACGCCGTTGGGTGGCGTCGGGCGTAATCCTTTAATTCTTGGGTGGCTTCGGATACCGGCAAGCGATGGCTTTCGGCCGGCCAGCGTCGACGGCCTAGATAAAGCTGGACATGCGGCGTTTTCTGGATATTACGAAACCAGTCCGATTTTTCGCCCCAGCCGGAGGCTATAATCATAGCATCGGTCTTCGGGTTGTAGCGCACCACTTCAACGACTGTGTAGCGGGGCAAACCGCTTTTGCGGCCGGTGTGTTGCAGCATCACAAAGCGATGGCCCAGTAACCAGCCCAATCGCAGCCGGTATAGCCAAATTGGCATGCGGAAAAACAAACGGGTTAGACCTCGCGGTTTGTTGCCTTTGGTTGTAGCTGTAGCCATTAAAGAAGTTCTCCAAACTCGGCTTGAATGACCTCTCTTACTCCTGTTTGGCCGGTTATACGCAGCCAGAGTGGTCCGCCGCTGGCTTCAAGCTCTAAAGCGAAGGTAAAAAACGGGCAGCATTTTCTTTCTTGAATGATAAACTCGGCTGCGTGTCGAATGGTGTCAGTATTATTAGGCAGGCGAAATGCGTATCCGGTTTCAAGTTCGCGAGTTTCCTGAACTTGGCTAAAAAGCCGTTTTGTCTCCGTGATATGCTGATCGCGCTGTTCCGTTTCAATTGCGTTTAAGTTGCAGGCCAGCGTTGAACTATTTTCGATTGGGAATGGTTTTGTCATTGTTTTTTTTCTTATAAAGTTACTTCATTATAAAGTTACTTCATTTTGTGTAAGTCTTGGTCATCCATCGCGGTAAGTCATCAACGCTTGGGAGAAGTCCTTCATCGTCGGGTAGCGATCCTCGGGCATTTCGGCCAGCGACTTTTTGAGGATGGCCTGCAATTCCGGCGAAGCTATCATCGCCAGCGCCGCGACGATATGCTGTCGGATTGATTTTTGCGTCGGTCGGCGACCAATTCGAATATGCTCCGGCATCGGCATTGTGTCATACATATCGTCAAAGGCGTGCAGTCCGGTTAGCATATGCAACAACGTCAGACCCAATGCATAGATATCAACGCGGCCGTCGACCGGTTGGCCGGTGAGCAGTTCCGCCGGGGAATAAGGAACACTAAAAACAACCTGCGCTTCGACAAGCTGTTCCCCAAAAAAACGTGCTGCTCCTAAATCGATCAAAATAGGGTGACCGGGCGCACGCAGCACAATATTCAACGGTTTGACATCGCAGTGGGTAATTTTGTGGCGATGCAGTTGGCTTAGGGTTTGGCTAACCTTAAGAGCAGTTTCGATGGCTTCCGGTTCGTCCAGCAAAACCTTATCGCGAACGCGATGATGCAAACTACGGCCCGGTAGCCGCTCTTGCACCAAACATACCTCTTCGGGAGTTTGAATAACCTCATACGTTTTGACCAAGCCTGCGATATCCAGAGGCGAAACCCGACGAGCCACCTTGATTTCACGGTCAACGAAGCGTTTCAGAAAATCAGGCTGGTTGGCCGCTACCGGCAGGCGTTTAACCACTACTTCACCATCTTTAACCTGATCCCAGGCTAAATAAGCATCTGAGAAGCCGCCCCGCCCAATAAACCCTTCTATGGTGAACCGATGTAAGAAACGCGATCCATTGGGCAAAACCGGCAGGCGATTGACCGCTTCTTCTGATGGAGCCGCCTCGACAGATGGGCTGTTTTCACGAGTTAACTCCGCTTCAGACGCCGCCGGCAAAGTCATCATTTCCGCCTGTAGCTGCTCTATCGCGATTTCCATATCTTCAATCTCGATGAGTACGTGGGCCGGGGTATCGATGCCTTTAAACGCCTGCTGTTCTTTTAATTTTTGCAGGCGGCGACTTTTATTGATGATCAAGGCTTGTAAATCGGTTTTGCTATTCATAACTATCCCTTCCCTCAAATGCTTCGCGAACCACCGCTCGCGTAAGCCGGTGAATGTAGGCTGCCCGCTGCGCGGCGGAAAACTTTGGCTGCTCCCCGAATGAAGGCAGGAAAAGCCAGCTATAGATAGCGGCAATCGACTGGGCCAGAACACAAAACGGAATTGTGCTGTTGGTTTCGTCAAAGGCGTGATGCAAACTGGCCTCAAACTGGCGGGCGAGCAGCGCATTGATGCTGCGCACCACATAATCGACATCTTTGCCCAATTTATAGGATAGTGACAACCCGCCGCCATCCGCAGCTTGCGATTGCTTTACAAATGCTACTAACTGAGGTGGCGGGGTCTCGGCTAGCCACTCCGCTGCCGAGGTTAGACCTGAACTGAACGTATTAAAAATATCTTCATGCAAACTAACCAATACATCCGCTTTGGTTTGAAAATAGCGATAAAAGGTGCTGCGGCCAACGTTAGCGTGCTCGGTTATATCGCTGATGGTGATGGCGGTGTAATTTTTTTCT
>JAGRBY010000749.1 GCA_020433835.1 Anaerolineae bacterium
TGCGCACCGTCCGCACCTGATCGACCATCGCTTTCCAGGCTGCATTTTGTTCAATCAAATCGCAGCAGATATAAGGAAACATGCCGATGGAGATGCCCAGCACGACTTTATCGAAATCGACACCGGTCTGTAATTGTATCTCCTCTATATCCGGCGTGCACCAATCTTCAAAATTAACCGCTTGCAGCGCATCACCATCGACCAGTTGATCGTAAAATGGCGTGCTGGGCCAGCATTCAAGCCCCTTAATCGTGATGAGCGGCTGATATTCCTGATCGGGATTTTTGAGCTTGGCCTGCACGCCGACCGTAATCGTGTCAATCGATCTTTTATCTTCGGCCACATGCAGTTTTTTGACCCGATGGAAGAACTTAAACTTCACGCCCCGCTTCTGCAAAACGCGATAGAGCGGCGTAAAAACCGTATCGCCCATCCCGGCCTGCATCTTCCAGATAAGCGCTCCTTTCCATGTAAACGCCATCCGAATGATTGTATAAAGCGTCACCCCGGCTGAAATGCGCGGCTTGCTAAAATCGCCGTCTTCATAGGCAAAATCGGCGTCGTACACAAAAAAGGCCAGCGGTGAATTGACCGTCAGGCCATCGTCATCAAACAGATATTGGCCCAGCCAGGCCCGATAATCCTGGTCATCCACCTTGTAAAAACCGTTGCTGATGAGATCATCTTCAACAATGCCGCGAATATTGCCGTAGGCAAAGTTGATAAAAATCCAGGCTTGCCGGATAGTCAGAGTGTCAAGCTTATCTTGTACATCCTCCCAAACCCAATCGACAAAAAGCGTCAGCACCCTAAGAAAGAGGCGTTCAACCGACTCTTCCACCCCTCGACCCAGCCAGTGCAGAATATCGCCGAAATCAAAGTCATCGTCCGACGCATCGGCTTCGGCCAGGCGACGGGCCAACTGCTGCGCAGCAGAAAGCATCATATCTCCGGCGTTCAGCGCTGCGGTTTCAATATCATCAACCAGCCGGTCGATAAGCCGCTTCAGCCAGCGATCCATTTTCGGCGGTGGTGGGGCAGCACCCTCCTTGGCCGCCAGATGTTGGCCCAAAAAATAGCGCATCACCTCGATGGCTTCCTCAATATAGCTCCAGAGGGAGGGAAACAAGCGGGCATCCGGCTCACCCGGCAGTTGGCTGTTGGTCGGCACATTAAACGGCCAGTGATACCACTGATCCTTATACTTTTCCTCAACCACCACAAAATTCTGCGGCTTGAACGCTTCCTGCCAGGTACCCAGCGGTGCATCCGGGGCGCGGTCTAGCTCGGCGTAACATTGGCGAATAACGCCAAAAGCGTTGTCATACAGCCCGGCCCACACGTGCAGACCGTGCTCTTCGATGCGATAATGATAAGCCGGGTCTAAATTGCGCCCGCTGGCCCCTTTACCGCCCAGTCGCCAGCCCATCTGATAAACCGTAATATCATAATCCTTACCCGATTCGGTCAGGCCAAACGCCGTCACCAATGCACCGACCCCACCACCCAAAATAGCAATTTTTTCTTTGGCCGGCTGGCTCGATGATGCTGAAACAGTCATAGAAATTCCCTCTCCAATGTCTTAGTAGAACAAATCGCTATTTCAGTAGAACAAATCGTCGATTTGTTCATGCCGGACAATTCAGCCAATTGTTCGGCACGATTTTTAAGCTTTCCCCTAATCCCTGCCCCCTACTCCCCGTCTTTCAGCCATCCACACGGCATCGGCATCGTCAACGTCCAGACCGTATCCAGAAAATACGCCGCGCCCTGGCTAAAATCAAACCCACCGACCGCCTGCTTCAGTTCCGGCTGGTTCGGCAGCAGCCCGGCCACAATATCGATGTTTGCCTGCCGCGCTGTAATCTTGGCCGGCGTTAAATTCCAATCAAAGACCGCACACACAAACGGCCCAAAAATCGACTGACTGATATCGGGCTGTTGCAATAGGCTGTTAAGCGTGGCGAATTCAGCCTCGGTCGGATGCTGGGCCGTTGTCTCGAAATCGCCGCTAATAATTAGCTTGCCCTCCTCCACCACCCGATAATGACCATCCACCGAGGTCATTACCGCTTTACGTTTGGGATAACCGTACAAAATCTTCCCGGCCAAAATCGGCAATTCCTTATTCAAAAACAGCAGCGGCGTAAACAAAAACGGCCCGCGATACGCATTTTTAGTTTGCTTCCACTGCACAAACGGAATAACAAAAGCAAACTCCATATAATCGATGTGGAAAAAGGGAAAAATATTGATATGAACGTTCCGCTCATCACCGAACAAAATATTGACCGGGTGCGTTCCCGGCGGCGTAATCGACTGCGGGGCCAGCTCCAACTCATCCGGCAGCCAAGACTCAACCAACCCCGCATCAAGCGGCAGAACAACAATTGTACATAAATAATGGCCTACGCCATGCATCGAAGAATGCTCCTTATTGAAAAAATTCTTTAGGACTCGTCCATAAATAACTTTACGGTATCAGGAGATTAGAGACTGGAGAATAGAGATTAAGCAATCTCCAGTCTCCAATTACCAGTTACCATTTACCTGACAGAACAGGGTAAGTTAATTAAAGCTCATTTCTTAATGAAACAATGAAATATGATGATGCGCTATCGATGTGGGGTCGGGGTAATGTTGGCCGAAGCAATGCGAAGTTGGATGATGTTTGTCATCACAAAGTACCGCTTTGATTGTACCATAAAAGAAAGGGTTTCACATCTGAGGGAGGGGAGAAATTAAGGCTTAGTATGCTTGGTGGACTATCAGTAATACTCGTCGCACGGTGACAATATTTTCTCTAAAAAATACGAGTTAGAGTGATGGTATCTAGGTGACACAAATAATGATTAAATTAAATTTTAGTGTCGTCGATTTTACTTAACTATCTGACTTGACTTTTTAATAAAGATTATTGACGTAAGGTTGATGTTTTTCATATTTTTTAGGATTAAGATCTTTGGTTAAGGCTAGAAGCCTTTCTATCAGTTCTCTGCGTTCAGCATATTCGATAAGCTTATCTATAATCTGATCTTTTCCCATTGCCTGAGATAATTGCTCATAAACTGGACTAAAATCAGGATCATCGTAACAGAGGCGGCGAAGTTCAATATCAGTAAATCCCTCAATGAGTAGGGTTCGGATATTTTGCAAATAAAACTTTGATGTAGTTTGAGAGGGCAAATCGCTATAGCTATAAATTAAATCGGAGATATCGATACATTGCCAAATAGGGTCATTGCGTAAGTCTTTAAAGAACATACGCATCGCATTTCCTCGATATTTTTGTTTACCATACTTGAAAAGGGCAAAGTCGCCATACATTTTTGCAACCGATAATTCGTGACCAGTAGGATTAGGAATGGGAGAAAGTATCAGATAGGTTACAAAATTCCTCTTTGCTAACTCTAACCGACCTAAATTTCCCCATCTTCGGCAACGCAAACTAAATATTAGACATTATATCGATTAAATAAGACAAAAAAGAAAAACAGGGTAAACTCAAGGCAACTTATGAAACAAGCAGGTGA
>JAGRBY010000074.1 GCA_020433835.1 Anaerolineae bacterium
GGGAATTTGACGTCTTTCTCCCCCCTTTGGGGGGCCGGGGGGGCTTAACTTAATGGCAGTGTCCACGTGGGGAGGGTAGGCACTCCCACGCGGAGCGTGGGGAACGAAGGCAACCGTAATCTGATTGGCTCGCCCGCTGGGGGCGGTATCGTCGGGGTTGGAGGGGTGGGACTCCGTAGTCTCTCATCCAAACGGATGATCCTCCCTCCGTCATCTGTATACCGCGCATCAGATGAGAAACAATCGTCTTCATGCCGGTTATAGTCTGTTGACATGTGTGATATACTGTTAAGGCTCGCTGTCAGAAGTTAAGGCCGTTTATAAGGAGACCAGCTCTAGTGTAGGGGCTGCGTTGGGCCTTGGTATGGGAACACAGTATATGACAGATCCACTCAAGTTGTCCTTTCTGGGTACACCGCAGGTCATTCTGCCTGATGGTGAGGCGGCCCGCTTTGCCGTGGATAACGCCTTGCTGCTGCTGGCCTATCTGGCCCTTAACCCCCACAAAGCCTATCGGCGGGAAGAATTAGCCGCCCTCTTTTATACCGACTCCACAGATAAACAAGCCAGCCAAAACCTACGCCAAACCCTAAAACGCTTACGCCAGACCATTAACGACAACGATGAACCGCGCACCTACCTGCTGGGTACTATTCAAACCTTACAGTTTAACGCCGCCGGTAATGTCTGGTTAGATGTAAGCGAATTTAAGGCGTTAGTTACGGCCACCCAACAGCACCGCCACCGCCGGCTGGAGGCCTGTCGCGATTGTATGGCCCAGTTGGCCCAGGCCGTGGCCCTGTACCGGGGCGATCTGCTGGAGGGCATTGGCCGGCGCGACGATAGCCCGCTGGTCGACTGGCTGGAAACCACCCGCCACACCTTGCAGCGTATGGCCGTCAATGCCCTGCACGCGCTGGCCCGGCACTATCTGGCCCGCCGCCAATTTGCCGAAACCGAGCAAGCCACCACCCGGCTGCTGCATATTGATGCTCTGGATGAAGAGGCGCTGCGCTTACAACTGCACACCTTGGTGCAGCGGGGTGAGCGCAACCAGGCTCTCAAGCGCTATCGCCGCTTTAGAGACAAATTGCAGGCCGAACTTGACCTGGAACCAATGCCTGAGACGGTCAAGATGGCCAGAGCGATCCAGGCCGGTGAAATCCCCCAGCTAAAGCTGCTTCAATTCCAGCGTAATGATCGCCTGCTAACCTATCAAAAAGTGAATGCAGCCTCTTTACCCAACATCCTGGTGCCTTTTGTGGGCCGGGAAACAGAGCTGCAGCAGATTGCCCGGTATCTGGCCGGCCAGGACTGCCGCCTCATTACGCTAGTGGGGCCGGGCGGCGTTGGCAAAACCCGTCTGGCGATGCGGGCCGCAGCCGATGATGCCCCGGAATGGATACACGGGGCCTGGCTTGTTTCGCTGGATGATGTCGCCCCGGCCGATCTGGAAGCGACGGTAGCCGCTGCTTTGGGGCTGCCCACCCGCCACAACCGGCTGCGGGCGCGGCTGTATGACCATCTGCGCGAAAAAGAGATGTTGCTGCTCCTGGATAATTTCGAACAACTGATGAGCCGCACCAGTATGGTCAAATCGTTGTTGGACTATGCGCCCGATGTAAAGATTATCGTCACATCGCGGGAGCAGTTGGGCATTCGCGGCGAGCAGATTGTCCAGGTACACGGGCTGCAATTTCCCCCTGATAGCGATACCCGCAACGGGAGTGAGGACACGCTGCCCAACGGGCCGCAAAGTTACAGCGCCATTCAGCTTTTTGTGGAAAATGCGCGGCGCGTTAGTCCCGGCTTTCAGCTTAATGCCCGTAATACATCGGCTGTCACGCGCATCTGCCAACAGGTGGCCGGACTGCCGCTGGCCATTGAGCTGGCTTCGGCCTGGGTTCGTATCTTTTCGTGCGACGAAATTCTGGCCCGGCTGGAGCAAAATCTGAGCCTCCTACGGCGCAGAACCACCGATGTGCCGGGCCGCCACGCCAGTATGGAAGCGGTCTTTGAACATTCCTGGAGCTTATTATCCGCTGAGGGCCGCGACATCCTGCGAAAATTAGCCATCTTTCGGGGTAAATTCTCGCTCGATGCGGCTGAAGCCATCGCCGGAACCACGCCCGAGCACCTGTCGCTGCTGATCGATAAATCGCTGCTGCGCCGCCAGGGCGAGCGCTATTATGATCTGCATCCCCTGCTGAGAAAGTACGCCTTTGCCAAATTAGCCCACATTGCGCCGTTGGCCGACGAGATGGCCCAACAGCACGGAGCGTATTATCTGCGCCTGGCCGCCACGCTGGCCGCTGATCTGGCGCAATCGGTGGATAATGACGGACTTGACGTGGCGCTTGAATTAGAAAATATGGACGCGGCTGTGCGCTGGGCGACAGCCGCGCAGCAGCTTGCTACCTTCATCGACACGCTGCCCGGTCTGGCGCACTTTGTGGCCATACGGCAGCGAGCAGTCACGCAAATGTCACACGATAGTGCTATAGTGGAGGAGATGAGGTGAACTATGGCGCTGTCATTTTCTCGATCGCTGCGCTCGCTCCAACATGATAGGTTTGGTCCGACAGTGGCGGCGCTTGTGGTTACCAGCCTGCTGCTTCTGGCCTGGAGCGGCTGGTTTTTTTTGGCTCAGATAACGCTGTATGAAACCAGCCGTGAATTTTCGGTGCAGCACGACGGCTCGCTGTTGGTCAACTTTCCGGCGGAAGCCCTGGCCCGGCTGCGGCCCGGCCAGGCGGCGACACTGCGGCTAACCAACGGAGCCTCGCCCGAGGGCCAGAGCTTTCCCGCCCAAGTGATGGATATCCCCTTAAGCGACAACCCCACCGGCCCGGTCGAGCTGTTTGTCTTTTCGCCCGAACCCCTTCAACCCGGCCAAAGCGGTCAAGTTCAGGTTGAGGTCGAGCAGATTTCGCCGGCCATGCTGGTGCTGCGCTCGGCCGGCCAGTTTGTCGATGATCCTAAACTCACCGTCAGCCCCCAGCAAGCGCAATAATGGCCGCCTTGCAAGAAAAGCGTTTCTTTGTCCCCGAAGTGATTCAAACCTCCCAAATGGACTGTGGCCCGGCCTCGCTGAAGGCGCTGCTGGAAGGCTTTGGTATTGCGGCCTCGTATGGCCGTCTGCGCGAAGCCTGCCAGACATCGGTTGATGGCACCTCGATAGATACCCTGGAAGAGTTAATGGTCCAGCTTGGTCTGGAAGCCGAGCAAATTATGCTGCCGGCCGACCACGTGCTGCTGCCGGAAAGCGAGGCACTGCCGGCCATTGTGGTGGTTCGCCTGCCTAACGGTCTCACCCATTTTGTGGTGGTTTGGAGCTGCCACGCCAACTGGGTGCAGGTCATGGACCCCGGCGCGGGTCGACAGTGGAAATCGAAAGCGCAATTTTTGCGTGACCTCTTTTTGCATCGCTTCCCGGTACCGGCGGAAGCCTGGCGCGACTGGGCCGGTTCGGCCGGGTTCCTGCAACCCTTGCAGCGGCGGCTGCGCGACCTCAATCTGCCGGAGGCAACCATTAGCCACCTGACAGAGCAGGCGCTTGAGGATAGCGGCTGGCGGTCGCTGGCGGCGCTCGATGCGGCGGCGCGGATGGTGGCGGCCATCGTGCGGGCCGGGGGGCTGGAAGCCGGTGCGGAAGCCGGGCGGGTTATCGAGCGCTGTTTTATCGACAACAAAAGCGCCCCCCCGCGTCAGGAAGCTGACGCGGATATCCTGCCGATCCCACCCCTTTACTGGTCGGTGACAGCGGCGGCGGAGGGATATCAAGCCCCGACGGAAGGCGAAACAGCGGACGAGGCGGCAGAGCAGGTGCTGCTGTATGGCGCGGTTCTGGTGCGCGTTACCGGCCGCAGTACCGCGCCGCTGCCGGACGATGGAGCTGAAACCGCTGCCGAACCGCCGCCGCTGCCGCCGGAGCTGGCCGCTGTTCTCCACGAGCCGCCGGTTGACCCCGTCCGCGAGGTGTGGCGGGCGTTGGGGCAGGATGGTTTGTTGACCCCGGCGGTGTTGGCGCTGGCGCTTTTTATGGCTACTTTAGCCGTTACCATTCAGGCGCTGCTCTTTCAGGGGGCGCTGCGCCTGAGCCAAAGCCTCAACCATGGCCAGCAGTATCTTAGTGGGGCAGCGGCGCTGTTTGTCTTTCTGGTGGTGCTGCTGCTGTTGGAATGGCCTATTGCCGCCACCACCCAGCGCATGGGGCGGCGGCTGGAGACCCGGCTGCGGATTGCTTTCTTGCAAAAGATCCCCAAACTGAGCGACCGCTACTTTCACAGCCGCTTAACGTCAGATATGACGCAGCGGGCGTATGATCTGCGCCAACTGCGGACGCTGCCGGGCTTGGGGGTCGAGCTGCTGCGGCTGCTGTTTCAACTGATCTTAACCACCATCGGCGTCATAATCCTTCAGCCCGGCAGCGCCGTCCTGGCTATTGTGGCGACCGGGGTTTTTGTCGGCCTGTCGTGGCTGAGCAATCCGCTGCTGGAAGAGCGCGATTTGCGGCTGCGCTCCCACACCGGCGCGTTGAGCCGCTTCTATCTGGATGCGCTGCTGGGGCTGATTCCGCTGCGGCTGCACGGGGCCGAACGCGCCTTTCGGCGCGAACATGAAGGGCTGCTGGTGGAGTGGATGCGGGCCGGTCGCGATTTTTCGTGGGTGTCGGTGGCGCTGCAAGGGGTCAATGCGCTGCTTTACACAGCCTTTGTGGTGTGGATTACCTTCTCATACATTGGGCAGGGGGGCGAGGTGAGCGGCGTGCTGCTGTTATTTTACTGGGCGCTCAGTTTGCCGCTGCTGGGCCAGCGCATTGCCGAAGTGGGGCAGCAGTACCCCACCCTGCGCAACCGGGTGGTACGGATATTGGAGCCGTTGGGTGCGCCGGATGAGGTTGAAGAGGAATCCTCTGCGTCGGCCGACGCTGGGGCAGAGTCAGCCGGAGCACAAGCAGCAAAGGAACCGAGCGGCGTAAGTATCGAACTGCGCCAGGTCACGGTGCAGGCCGGTGGCCATGCTATCTTGCAGGATATTGATTTGGCCTTGCAGCCCGGCGAGCATGTCGCTATTGTCGGGCCGTCGGGGGCGGGTAAATCGAGTCTGGTGGGGCTGCTGCTGGGTTGGCATAAACCGGCCGGCGGCGTTTGTCTGGTGGACGGCCAACCGCTGCAAGGCGAGCATCTGCGCCAACTGCGGCGACAGACGGCCTGGGTCGATCCGGCGGTGCAGCTTTGGAACCGCTCGCTGCTGGAGAACCTGACCTATGGCAGCACAGCTAACCTCAACGCCGCGCAAAGCTTTGCGCTGGAGGCCGCCGATTTATACGATGTTGTCGAGCGGCTGGAGAACGGCCTGCAAACGCAGTTGGGCGAAGGCGGCGGCCTGGTTTCCGGGGGGGAAGGGCAGCGGGTGCGGTTGGGGCGCATGATGAATCGCAGCGGGGTGCGGTTGGTTATTTTGGATGAGCCGTTTCGGGGGTTGGATCGGGCCAAGCGTCGCACGCTGCTGGCTCGCGTTCGCCGCCACTGGCAAGCGGCCACGCTGATTTGTATCACCCACGATGTGGGCGAGACGCAGGCTTTTGAGCGGGTTGTTGTGGTTGAGCATGGCCAAATTGTGGAAGACGGATCACCTAAAAGGCTGCTCCGCCGCCGGTCGCGCTATCGCGATTTACTCCGGGCGGAAGAGGCGGTTCAGACCGGCTTGTGGCAGAGTGCTACCTGGCGGCGGCTGTGGGTAGAAGAGGGGCGTTTAACGGAACCGGCCCCGGATGCGGCTGCGGAGAATAAGGCAGGGTGACAGCCACGTTGGGGTGACTGTCACCTTATCACGAACAAGCTTAGGGGTTTATTGCAAGCACTTGTTATCGCCCTGGCAGCAGTCTACAAAATCTTTAATTTTGCCGTTATTGTAGGGGTCGCGTAGGTGATATTGGAACGCATCCCGACAATGGTAGCCGGCTTTAAGACCGGTTTTGATCTTCAATGACGTTTTTTGGGTAGTAGTTTTTGCTTTCATAATACTCCTTCTTTATGCTGTTAAAGTTTTATAGAGATACAGCAACTGCCTCATGCCTTGGATGAGGTGCCTGCTGTGGGATTAGGCTACTTGCTTGTTTCCTGCTCCGCTCCGCTTCCGCCCCCGGCAGAGAGCGTTACACCCAGATATATGCCTGCTTTTACTGCTGTTTTTACTTTCACGAATAGCCTCCTGTGAAAATAGGTTTAGTAGGACAAATCGCTGATTTGTCCGGGTGAGAAAAAGTCAGCGACTTGTTCTACTCTTTTGATTTCCAGTGTCGTTCCATCGAACTGTCGCACGCCTATGAACTAATAGCTTGTGTGCCAACGTAATCGCTATCATCCGTATTCTTTGTAGCCAACCTGGATCTGGCCGTGGTAATCAACAGTGGGGAAGCCCTGCACAAAGTCAGGGCAGGCGTGGTGGGAGCACTCTATGAAACGGTATGGCGTACCTTTTTGATCAAAGTAGTTCAACTGCTTCACCGTCCACGGACAGCTCTGCCGCCCATAAACGGTGATCGACCCGGCGGTTACGCCGGTGCGAACCCGCACCCCTGCGGCCTTTTTAGAAGCGAAGCCTGCTGTCCGTTGCTGCATCATCAGGCTGCTTTCTGGACGAATGATGCCGGCAGCAGCCGGTTTAGCATCGCTTGGCGGTCCTGGCAGCCACAATCTCGGCCCGTGATGTCGGTATACAACTGGGCCACTTTATCCAGACCGGTGGCGTGGGTTAAATCGGCCACGGCATCGCCCATGGGTTTGCCGGCTTTGAGGTGGGTCTTAACTTTCATCGCTACCAGGGCCAGGTCCAAAATTTGCGGGTGGTGACCGTGTTGGTCACGTTCTGGGCTGCGTGGCTCACATTCTGGCCGGCTTGCTTGACGGCTTTTTTAGTTTCGTCAAAGAAATCTTTAACGTCATAGCCTGATTTTATGTTGGTTTTGACTTTCATTATTTCCTCCTGTAAGGCGTCTTAGGCTGCAATCTCGGCTGCTTTGGGCGCAGAACCATTACCGTTATCTAGCGGTGGGTCAATTTCCGGTGCTTTCCCCATTTTCTTTTCGGCTTCCAGTTCGTTGACCGTTTCCTGAACCAGCGCCATAAAGGTCGCCTCTTTTTCGGCAGCCGCTTTTTCGATGGTGGCGGCCACATGCTCTTGGCGCTCTTTATCGGTGGCCAGTATCAACGTGGAAGGGGGAGTAACCAGGCCTGCTTCGGCCAGTTTGCCGTATAGCTTTTGGGCAAAGGCCCGATTTTCGGCCTTGTTGGGGGCTGCTTGCCAGGCCTTGTAGGCCAAGAGGGGCTGAATGTCACGCGCTTTCCAGGCGGCCAGGCCGTGCAGAATAACCGCGTCTTCAATGGCCCGCTTGAGATTATCGGGCGTTTGCGGGTCGACCAGCCAGCCCAACTCAAAGCTGTGGGTGCGGCAAACCGAGGCTAAATCACTAACGAAGGCGTTCAGTTCGTCGTCAGCCAGGCTATCAATCCAGGCCGCAAATTCGGCGGCGTCTTCCGGCAGCCGCTTGTAGAGGGCTGACCGTTTGGCCACATCTGACTGGTGCAGCCATTGCACAAACTGCTCGGTAGCGGTATTTTTGTCCTTCTGGAAAGGCAGCTTAAATTGGCCAAACCACCCTTTCGATTTGGTGTAGGCCTCTTTGGTGTTGGTTGTAATCGCCGTTGTTGTTTTGTCGAGCGACTCTTCAGACGCCCACTTTGGCTCAAAGTACCATATCGCCACGAGCGTAACCAATAAAACAGCAAGTATGAGCATCATCCGGTTTTTTCTCCTGTGAAAATAACGGTCTGGAGCATCAAAGTTTACTTTGATCCCAGCGTGGATGACAAAGCAAGCTTTGTCGCTCCCATAAATTTCCATTATAGATGTTGTTGCAAGTGAAACAGTTCGGCTCCTCCGGTCGGGGAAGCGCATGGCGACCCTAAATCCCCATGTTGAATCAGAGACTGACTGTTGCCCATTGTAACAAGAGCGTGTGACATTAGCGTGACATGGGTGGGGGTGTGCTGATGAAGAGAACAGGGATAACTGCCGCCAGGGGGAAAGTGGAGATGGGGAGATGAGGAGATGGGGAGAGGGGGAGATGTTGAGGGGGAATTTCTTTATCAATCCCTATCTGAAGTTGGTGACCGGCGCTAGCCCCCCCGGCCCCCCCGTGGGGGGAGAAAAAAGCAAATTCCCCCGCTGGGGGGTTAGGGGGGCTTAACCGCGTGGCAGCGAAATCCCATAGCGCCCCGTCACGCAAATGTCACACGGCATTGCTATAGTAGGTCTATGGTACGCAACTCGGTTGAACTTACGGCTTTGGCCTGGCCGGTAACCCGTTTCGATGAAGCTATGACGCTGTTGGCGCGTCGAACCGGGCTGGGAGCAGCCTTGCAGGAGGCTCAGCCTGTGCCGGTTGAACTGTACCAGGCCGAACCGGCGGCTCTGGGCCGCTGGGTTCAGCACGCTGCCGACCGCTTAGGGCTGGAAGCTGAACCGGTGACCGCGTCTTTGGCCGAGTTGGATGACCTGGTATTTGAGGCCGCCCCGGCTATCCTTCATCTACCGGCCGTTTCGAATGACACGGCGGCGACCGCTTCTTTTGTGGTTGTCTTGGCCGGTCGTCAGCCGTGGTTGGGGCCAAAACAGGTAAGGCTGCTGGGGCCGGATTTAAGGGTACATCGGGTTCCGGCTAAGGCTATTAGCGATGTCTTGAGTGCGCCGCTGGTTGGCCTGCGTTTGGCGGCGGTCGAGCGCCTTTTGGCCGAAGCCGGGGTCAGCGAAATGCGGCGCGAGCGAGCCAGACAAGCCTTACTGCACGAACAACTGGGCAGCCAATTGCTGGAGGTGGGCTGGCTCATCCGGCCTGCGCCGGGGGCCGGTTTGGGGCGGCAGGTGCGCCAGGCCCGGTTGTGGCGCTTTCCGCTGATTTTAATTGTGGCGTCGCTGGTGCAGCAAGGGCTAACCGTAGCAACCTGGTGGATCATTGGCCGCGGATCGCTGACCGGCCAGTTTGAATGGGCCTGGCTGGTGGCCTGGGCGCTGCTGTTGTTTACGGCTATCCCGTTTCAACTGCTAACGGCCTGGACCCAAAGCCAATTTGCCTACGGTGTAGGGGCCATCTTCAAACAGCAGTTGCTTTATGGGGCGCTTAAGCTGAACCCGGATGACATTCGCCACCAGGGGATGGGCCAATTCTTGGGCCGCATTATGGAGTCGGAAGCGGTGGAGCTGTTGGCCCTCAACGGCGGCTTGACAGTGCTGGCGGCGCTTACGCAGTTGGCCACGGCCAGTTGGGTGCTCATGCAAGGCGGTGGCGGCTGGCCCCTGGTGGGGCTGCTGTGGGCCTGGCTGGTGGTGATTGTGGGCTACAGCGCCTATTACTACCGCCACAGCCACACCTGGATTACGATTTATCGGCGGATGACCAATGATCTGGTCGAGCGCATGGTGGGGCATCGCACCCGCCTGGCGCAGGAAACCATGCAAAACTGGCACACGGATGAAGATCGGGAGCTGGCCCGTTACCTGGAACTCTCGACCCGGCGCGACCGCATCGGGCTGGGGCTGGTCAATTTGTCGGGCTGGTGGTTGGTGGTCGGCTTGGCCTACGCGTTTATCCTGGGGGCGGCTTCGGTTAATCAGTTGGCGATTACGTTTGGGGGCGTGCTTTTGGCGGCGCAAGCCCTGTCTATCGCCACGCGGGGTGTTGAGCAAGCGGTGCAAATTGGCCTATCCTGGGAACAGGTGCAGCCGCTTTTTCAGGCCGCAGCCCAACCGGCGGATAGGTCGGGCCAATCGTTTTTTGTGGCCCCCCCAGCCGCCTCGTTGGCTGATGATGAAGCTGCGCCGTCACTTGCCGAAAACGGGCCGGTGCCGGTGTTGCTGGCACGAGACGTCAACTTTCGCTACCGACCGCAGGGCCGGTTGGCGGTACACGAGGCCAATTTGGAGATTTTACCCGGCAGCCGGCTGCTGCTGGAAGGGCCATCGGGCGGGGGGAAGACCACGCTGGCCGCTGTACTGGCCGGTTTGCGCCGGCCTGAGTCGGGTCTGCTGATGTTGTGGGGGTATGATCAGGCCAGTTTGGGCAGCGCCGAATGGCGGCGGCACGTGGCCGTGGCTCCCCAGTTTCATGAAAACCATATCTTTACTGAAACGTTTGCTTTTAACCTGCTGATGGGCCGCCGCTGGCCGCCAACGCCCGAAGATATGCAGTTGGCCGAGACACTCTGCTACGAATTGGGGCTGGGTGAGCTGTTGGAGCGGATGCCTTCCGGCTGGCAGCAGATTGTGGGCGAGGGCGGCTGGCAGTTATCGCACGGCGAGCGCAGCCGGGTTTTTATTGCCCGGGCGCTGCTGCAACAGGCCGATGTGATGATTTTAGACGAGAGCTTTGGGGCGCTCGACCCGGAAAATTTGGAGCGGGCGCTGCGCTGTACGCTCAAGTGGGCACCGACGCTGTTTGTGATTGCGCATCCTTAAAACTCGTCCATCAATAACGTTGCGGTATCAGGAGATTGGAGATGGGTAACTAGAGATTAACAAGCTCCAATCTCCAGTTTCTCATCGCCTCAACTGAAAAGGTGTGCGTGGACAGTTTCTTAGTTTTCATCAAGGAACCAGCGGGTCGGGCCGGTCGGGAGTACAAACCGGCCCCATCGGGTTGGAGAGGAAAGACGGTCTATGCTGTTAGATCGAACGCTTGAAATAATCGCCCTGGTAACCTGGATCGCTTTGGCGCTGATCGTGGTGCTCCATTTTATCCGGATTACCCGGCAGGGGGGCATTGTTGCGGCCTTTAACCACCTGGTTACGCGGCGAATAGTGATGCTTTTGGCGGTGGCTATTGCGCTGACTTTGCTCAGTAACGCCCTGGTTTTTATCGAACCGCAACAGGCGGGGGTGGTGGTGTCGCTAGTGTCGCCGCAGGGTTATCGCGATAGGCCGCTGCGGTCGGGGCTGCGCTGGGTGGTGCCTTTTCTGGAGCAGGTCTATCTCTACCCCATTTATTACCAAACCTACACTATGGCCGGCAAGTATACCGAGGGCCAAAATCTTGGCCGTGACGATATTATGGCCCGTACTTCCGACGGCCAGGAAGTGCTGCTCGATACCTCGGTCATCTTTCGGATCGATGCCGAGCAGGTCATACAAATTCATATCGATTGGCAAGATCGCTATATCAGCGACTTTATTCGGCCCTTACTGCGCGGGCTTGTGCGTACCAAGGTGTCGCAGTTTACCGTAAACGAAGTCAACAGCTCTAAGCGGCTCGATTTGGAGCGCGATTTGTCTGAGGAAGTTCAAGACGCATTGGAGGATAAGGGCTTTGTGATGGATCGGTTTTTGCTGCGCAACATCACCTTTTCGCCCGAATACGCGGCCACCGTCGAGCAGAAACAGGTGGCCGAACAGAAGACCATCCAGAAAGAGTACGAAGCTGAGCAGATTCGCCGACTGGCCGCCGGTGAGGCCGACCGTATCAAAACCCTGGCCGAAGCCCAAGCGCAGGCGCTGCGAGTTATTGCGGCCGAGTTGGCCGATCGGCCCGACTTGATAACGTATCGCTACGTTGAGAAGTTAGGGCCGGGGATCAAGGTGATGTTGGTACCGAATAACGCGCCCTATCTGCTGCCGCTGCCTGCGCTTGACGAGGGCTTGCCCGGCGGGCCGATTACGCCCACGCTCACGGCTCCGACGCCGCTTTTGCCGCAGCTACCTGAGACCGCGCTGGGCGTAGTGCTAACACCCACGCTATCGCTGACGACAACGCCGTAGACGGTGGGCGATGGCTTCCTGTGGGGTCTTGTGACAGTATGGGAATAAGGATTGATTGAAAAAACGTTCGCCTCAAAATATTGCTCATGGCTGGGACTGGTGGCGGCGCTGCTGCTGCTGCCGGGCTGCGGGGGCAGCCTGCCGTCGAACTGCCCGCCCGACTGTATGGGAGCCGATCTGATCGGCAGGGATATGGCCGGGGCACGGTTGTCTCAAGCCATACTGGTGGAAGCCAATCTGCGGCGAACCTTGTTAGAGCGGGCCGATCTCAGCCAGGCTGATTTAAGCGGGGCCAGACTGGTGGAAGCCAACTTGGCGAATGCTAATCTCAACCAGGCGCTCTTGCTGGGGGTGGATTTAACCGAAGCCGATTTAGGGGGGGCCAACCTGGGCGGGGCCGACCTGACGGGGGCTAATTTAACCGGCACCAATCTGACCGGGGCCGATTTGACCCTGGCGCGGCTGTGGGGCGGCAACTTAACCCAGGCGACGCTCATCGGCAGCAATTTAACCAGCACCGACGTAACCGGCATCAGCCTGGCCAAAGCCAATGTCAGCGGCAGTAATTTGAGCAGCACCAATTTGAACGGGGCCTGGCTGAGTGGCGCGGATATGTCAGGCTCGCTGCTGGTGAGGACCGCGCTGCCGGGAGCCAGGTTAAATATGACCAATTTAACGGGCAGCAACTTAAACGGAGCCGATTTATCGGGGGCCAGTCTGTATGCCGCTAACTTGACCGGAGCCGATTTGAACGGAGCCAATTTGGCGGGGGCTAATCTGGTTGGAGCTAACCTGGGTGGGGCCGATTTGCGGGGAGCCAATCTGCAAGGGACGCTTATTAACGTGGCCGATTTTATTGTCGATTCCATCACCGACCCGGTGATCACCGAGCTTAATGAAGCGGACCGGGCTAAGCTGGCTCAGGATGCTGATTTATGCGGCAGCCGCTATGACCAGCAAACTCAATGGCCGGAAACGTTAGAGATTCCTGCTTGTGTTATTTTGGTGGAATAACATGCGGTTATCGCGCTTGCTGCCGGTTATGGCCTGGCTGCGTTGGCTGTTGGTCGGCGTTATTGTTGTGGGGTTGGGCGCGTGTCAACCGCTAACCCGGCCCGGTTCGGCTACGGCGACCGTGACCGCGTCGGGAGCCGGGTGTGTGGTAAAGTTTGGGGTTATTACCTCACTCAGCGGCAGCTTTGCCGAGCGGGCCGTTGAGCTGGTGCGGGGGTATGAGCTGGCCCGCGATGATCTAAACGCGGCCGGGGGCGTTATCGGCTGCGACCTTGCTCTGGTCACGCGTGACGATGCCTCGAACGCCGCCGCCGGTAGTGCGGCTTTTAGAGATTTGGTTGAGCAGGAGCAGGTGCCGGTGGTTATCGGCTCTTTTGCCAGCGCGGTTACGCTGCCGCTGGTGCCGTTGGCCGGCCAGTACCAAACACCGCTGCTGGCTCACAACGCCGCCAATGATCTGGTGACCAGTTTGGGGTCGGAATGGGTGTTTCGCACCACGGGCCGTTTAGACAATTCGGTTAGAGCCTTAATGGATTATACGCTGACCTTGCCGCCTGCGGATAAGGCGTTGTCGTTGGCGGTGGTCTATGAAAATACCGTGTTTGGTCAGGCCTTTGCTCAGGCGGTTATCGCCTATGCCAAAGAGGAAGGCATCAGCCTGGTGGCGGTTGAAGCCTTTACGCCCGTGGCGGCTGACCTTAAACCGCTGTTGGAGCGGGTGCAAAATGCCGAACCCGACTTCGTGCTCTTTTCAGCCGACCAACTGCCTGACGCCGTACTGCTGATGCGGCAGAGCCGGGAGATCGATTTCAGCCCGCAGCTTTTTCTGGCGAACGCGGGTGCGTTTACATCGGCCCAGTTTCTCAGCAGCCCGTATGCCGACTATTTTCTGATAACCCTGGATTGGTCGAGCAGCGCAGCCTGGCAAGCCGCCGATGGGACAACCACCCAGGCGTTTGTCGACCGCTTTCAGAAGCGCTATGGGGCTGCACCGGGCGACCGGAGCGTTAATGCCTATGTAACGGTGATGCTGGTGGCACAGGCTTTAGAGACGGCGGCCCAATCGGAGCCGCTTGATTGGGATGATATGGTTGGCGTTCGGACCCGGCTGCGCGACGCTCTGCAAGAGATCGATCTGCCTGAGACCTTGTTTGGCCCTATTCAATTTGATAGCACCGGCCAAAACGATCATCCGCCGCTCATTGCCCAGGTTAAGCAGGGGCGGTTGGTGATAGTGGCCCCGGCGGAACATCAAACCGGCCAAGTGCTGTTTCCGATGCCGACCTGGGCTGAGCGCTGATAGATGCCCGGTCATCTCTCCGGCGTCCGGGCGTTGGTGGGGAGCTAAGGCTAAGGCTGAGGCTGAGGCCAAGAAGAGGAAAGGCGTTTAGCATGTCTAAACCGATGGTTCTTATTGTGCTGGTTTTGTTTTTAGGCCTTATGGTTTTTGTTTCTTACCAGAACAGGGCCAATGCCTGCGTGCCGAACTGTAACGGTGAGAACCTGCGCAATCGCGACCTGCGCGGCGTCAACTTTAGGCAAGCCGATTTGAGCCAGGCCAACCTCAACCGGGCCATTTTGGTCGAGGCCCAATTGCAATTTGCCGATTTACGCGGCGCGGATTTGCGCGATGCCCGGCTCGACGGCGCGGACTTGACCGGAGCCAACCTGACCGGGGCCGACTTGCGGGGAGCCAGTTTTATTGGGGCGCAGCTAACCGGAGCCGATTTGAGCGCGGCCAACTTAACGGAGGCCATCTTGAGTCGGGTTACGCTGCGTGATGTTAAGCTCGATGGGGCTATCTTCCGGCAGGCGCGGTTGATTGGCGCTGATCTCAGTCGGGTGAAGTTAAGCGGGGCCGATTTGAGCCAGGCCAATCTAGCCGGGGCCACCCTGACCGCCGCGCAGATGCGAGGCAACAATCTGCAAGAGGCGGTTTTGATCGGTGCCAATCTGTATCAGGCCGACTTGAATGGGGCGCGGTTGCAGGGGGCTAATCTCAACAGCGCCAACCTTAGCCGGGCCAATCTGGCCGGGGCCGATTTAAGCCTGGCCGGTCTGGCCGACGTCAATTTCCGCCAGGCCGATTTACGGGGCGCACATTTAAACGGAGCCAACTTAGCCGGGGCCTACCTGGACCAGGCCAACCTTTCCAGAGCCGTGCTGATTGAAGCGGCTTTGCAAGGCACTATTTTAACCGGGGCCGATTTAAGCGGGGCGATCCTGGCCGGCATCAATCGCGACAGCCAGCCGCAGCAGTTGCAAACGACCGATGTTAATGGCGTTAGCCTGACGCGGGCCAATCTGCAAGAGGCTTATTTGGCCGGGGTTACGCTGCGCGGGGTTAATTTGAAATGGGCCGATTTAAGCAGCGCTGTGTTGACCAACACGGTGCGTCTTAATCGTCGGGATCAGGTGGTAACAACCCATTTTTCAGGGGTAACGACCAATACCTACACGATCATGCCCTAAAACCGATGGGACAAACCGGGTCAGGTATGCATTGTTTGACCTGTTTGTAATATTTTTTTATTCACTGTATTGAAAGGAGATACTTATGAAAGCAGTAGCCCAGCAAAAGGTGAAAACCTTGAAGGTGAAAACCAACCTCAAGGCCGGAGCATTGGGAGACCCGTGCGAACCGCAATGGTATGACGGCTATCGCAACGGATGGAACGATTACCAAGATCGATTCGATCATAAAGACCGCCGCCCCTCACCGGTATGATTCCGTTGGATACTCTGTTTACGCTACCTAATTAAATGAAGGAGACAATAATAATGAACCCAACAAAGACACTTTTATCGCCCGCTAAGCCCATGCTCAAAGTAAAAACCCATCTCAAAGCCGGCCAGGGCGTCTGCCCTGACCCCGGCAAAGCTTACAGCGACGGCTATAGTGCCGGTTATGGTGAGTCAAGCAGTAAAGGCAGTAAAAAAGGTTCTCATCATGATGATGATCATCATCACAAACATCATGATGATTGGTGGTGGTAAAAACCCCAAGCGGAGAGATGAAATAGACAATCAAGGCCACAACTGTCACGCTGCATTATAAAGCGGACCTTAAAGAGCGCAGCCATATCAACAGCTGCGCTCTTTTTTTATGGCTATTGATTGTCGGAGGTTCTTGGGGATGCTGTAACCCCGCCTTCTGTCTCTAGCGGCAAATCAATACCGGCCACTGTCTGGCCCGCAGTATTTGGTCGACCTCGCTGCCGAGCATAATCTCCAGCACCGGGCTATAACCATAGCCGCCCATAATCATAAAGTCACACGTATACAACTGCGCGGTACGGATGATGGCCGAGGCGATGATGCCTTGCTCTTGTACGTAGGTGGCCGGCACGTCTTGCTCCTCCAGATAGGCTTGAGCCGATTGCAAAACCGCCGAACCAACCTGTTCATCCTCGGTTACGGTGACCACTGTCAAAGGGGTTTGCCACTTGCCGGCCAGGTAAGCAGCGATAAATAAGGCTTCGTTGGCTTTGGGGCTGCCGTCGTAGGCCAGTAAGGCCCGGTTGAGAGATGCAGGCTGGTCGGGTACGGCCAGCACCGGGCGGGGGCTGCGGCGCATCAGGGTGCCGAAGCGCGAAAGCAGGCGGTCGGCAGGCCGGGGGCGTGGTAGATGGGCCAGGTGCATCACCACCAAATCGGCCCAGCGGGCCTGATCGCAAATGGTGGGGATGACTTTGCCCCGTTTGAGCGTTAACTCGCCGTTGATGGCGGCGGTTCGGCAGCGGTGATCAAACTCGGCCTGAAGCTGATGATAAGCCTCAACCTCGGCCTCGGTTTCGGCCGACACCACGTGGAGACCGTGCAGTCGACTGCCGTCGCGTTGGGCCACGGTGAGCGCCTGGGTTAGACCGGCCCAGTTGGCTCGCTCGCCGGTAATCGGCACCACGATGTCGCGAAAAAGTTGGTCATAGCTGCGCGGCTGGCCGGTGCGCCACCAACCGGGCGGCGGGCCGGGATCGAGCGGCAGCGGGGTGAGCGCCTGCCGTACTTTGTCGGCTGTCCGTTTGACGATCTGCCAGGGCCGGGAGTCGGCCACGTTGGCCAGGTTGGCAGCAACATTACTGGGGGCTACTTCCCAACCCAGCTCTTGGCGCAGTTCAGCCTGGTGCTGCACAATCCAGGCGTAGAGATCGGTTTCGGTGCGGTTGGGGAAAAGACGCAGCAGCCCCTGGCGGCGGATAAGCTGGATGCCGGGCCGATAAAGTTCGTCATACCAACGTTCGACAGCTTCTTGCGGGCTGATGTCGCGCTGTCGACGGCGGCTTAGCCGGTGGCGATACTGTTCAATCTGGTCCTCTAAGATGCGGTACTGACCTGGCACGGTTACGCTCAAATCGGCCTCGGGGCGCAGTTCGTGCAGGCGTGTCTTCTCTAAAAAATCGACATAGCGAGCTTTGCAGATAAGGTCATCGGGCTGTACGGCCGGGGTGAGGGGGACGTCAGTTTTGATTTCAGTGACGTAGGCCTGGATGGTGGGATGGCCCTCCTGCCGGGCAATCGACACGCGATGGTTGCCGTCGAGCACGAAGTAGACCTGGTCGATCTGGTAGACGTTGATCGGCCGGAAACGACCCTGTTCGACAATGGCCGTCTTAACCTCGGCCCAGCGGCGAATATCGCCTTTGGCCCTGGGTAAAAAGGTGCGGGTAAATTCGGTGCAGCGGCCGACGCTGCCGACAATGGCGTCGAGCGGGATATCTTGCAAGCCGCGGTCGATGGCTGGCCCGCCTTTAAGCTGCTCGTACACCTCGTTGTAGTCCAGCAGATCATCCGATTTGCCGGTTATCGCCGCCACAAGATCTTCCATTGCCGCTTGCTGGCGTACGCGGTGAAAGTCGCGGATGGCCCGTTGGAAGGCCGGTGAGGTTGGGTTAATGTTCAAGGGCGTCGCTCCGGGAGGTGGTAAATAGTAATTGGTAAGTAGTAATTGGCGATTGAATTACCATTTACTATTTACCAATTACTAATCTCCAGTCTCCAGTCTCCAGTCTCTAATCTCCAGTCTCTCTTTCTTCCTGCACCACCGCCAAGAACGCAGCCATATCGACATTGCCGCCGCTGAGTACTACGGCCACGTGTTGACCCAGGTGGGGAACCTTATCGCACAGCAACGCGGCGATGCCGACGGCTCCGGCTCCTTCCAACACCAGATGGTGCTCGAAAAAGGCGAAGGCCATACCGGCGGCGATTTCGGCCTCGGTCAGCAGGATGACGTCGTCGACGTATTGCTGCACCATCGCCAGCGTGTATTGGTTATGTAAGCCGATGCCACCCTGTAGGCTGTCGGCCAGGGTTGGCTCTTCCGGCAGTTGCACCGGCTGACCGGCTTGCAGGCTGCGATACATCACCGCCGCCCGCTCCATCGAGATACCGACGACGCGGATGTTCGGGTTGGCCGCTTTGAGGGCCAGCGCCACCCCGGCGATAAGCCCGCCGCCGGATAGCGGCACCAGAACGGTGTCGAGTTTGGGGGCATCGGCCAGCAGCTCCAACCCCAGGGTTCCTTGCCCGGCGATGATGTGGGCATCGTCGAAGGGGGGGATGAGGGTGGCCCCGCGTTCGTCTTGGATTTGTTTGGCCCGGACCTCGGCTTCGTCCTGACTCTGGCCGTGGATAACGACTTCGGCTTTGAGTTGGCGCAGGGCCTTTACTTTGTTTTCCGGCACGCGCTCAGAAATACAAACGGCGGCCGTGATGCCTAGCTGCCCGGCCACATAGGCGACCGCCCGCCCGTGATTGCCGGTCGAGACCGCGATCACCCCGCGCCCCCGCTCCTCGGCGGTGAGCGACAAGAGCTTGCTCGTCGCACCTCTGAGCTTGAACGCCCCCGTCTCC
>JAGRBY010000750.1 GCA_020433835.1 Anaerolineae bacterium
TGAGTCAAACCGTCAGCACGTTGGTGGGCCAATATCACCATCGCTCCGGCAATCCGTATCATCACATCCACGCGGCGCTCAACCGCGCCCAACGCGTCAACTCACAAGGTGAATGCACCGAGGAGCAGTTGGAACAGCGCATCGAACTGCTGCGTAAATGGCTCAGCCGATTGTAGAAAATATAGTTCTTCCCTTATCGTGAGTCTTGCTAACGGACACGTTACGAATTTGACACCCGTAATGGGCGCTTATCATCTATTGTACGTTTTTTTGAAACACTGAGACACTGAATTTTATGATGTCAATGAAGTGGGTGTGTTTTTCAGTGACATCAAGTGCATCAGTGTTTCAGTGTTTCACCCATTATGTATCGGCAGTCTCGCGCCGGGCGGCCAACTCCCTCTGAATTTCAGCCAACTTTTTCTCGGTAATGGGATAGTAGTAAACCACCGCGATACTCGCCAGCAGAAAGACCACTGGTACCCAGGTTGCCAGCACGCGCAGCGCCATTAACGCCGCGTCCGGCTGCTGGGGGATGATGTTGTCCCGGATCGGAATGTAACCGGCCCATTCCAAAACCTGTCCCTGCACAAACAGGCCGATAGCTATCCCAAATTTCTGCAAGAAGACAAAAAAGCCGTAGAAGATGCCCTCGCGACGCCGGCCGGTTTGTAGTTCATCGTGATCGACCACATCGGGTAGTAAACTCCAGGGGATGAGGAAGGCGATACTGACGCCCACCCCGGCCAGCACGGCTAACAGCGTCACCAGAGCAATCTGCCCCGGCTGCACAAAAAAGAGCGCTATTTCAACGATAATCCAAAACGACACGCCCAGGTAAAAAACGGTCTTGCGAGACAGACGCCGCGTCATAAATCCCCAGAAGAGGATAAAGACAAAGATCGAAAATTGCAGCCCGAACAGCAGCATCGAAAATTGGCCACCGGGATTACCGCCAATCCAATCGCGGAAGAAGAAGAGGATGAGGGACTGAACAAACTGAACCGAGAGCCACAAGAGGAGATAAAGCCCCGAGACATACAGAAATGGTTTACTGCGCAGCGTAATTTTCAGCCCTTCGAAAAACGGAATGTCATCCTTTTTCACATCGCCGGAGTCACGCTCGGTGGTGTTGGCAAAAACGATGATGTTACTGCCGATGATGACCGCACCGATGATCAGACCTTGAATGGTATTGCCGATGCCTGGAGCATCGCCATAAAGCTGATTGACCACAACGTTGTACATCACCGCCGCCACTAACGCACCCAATACCGAAAAGCTAAAGCGATACATATTCAATTCAGTGCGTTCCTGGCTGTCTTCAGAGAGTTCGGGGGTGAGGGCTGAATAGGGAACATTGACCGCGGAAAAACAGGCATCGAGCAGAATACCGACGATGACGTAGTAAAAGAAACGGGCGGTTTCGCCGATATCGGGTACGATAAAATGCAGGAAGTAAGCGAGAGCAAAGGGGAATGCGCCAAAGATCAACCACGGCCGGCGGCGGCCCCAACGGGTGCGGGTGCGGTCGGTGAGCGTGCCGACCAGAGGATCGTTGATTGCATCCCAGACCTTGCCAATCAGCAGCACCGCCCCGGCTCGGCCGGGCGGCAGACCGGCAATATTGATGAGGAAGTTGAGCAGGAAGAAGCCCTTGACAATTGAGACCATCGCCGGGCCAAGGTCGCCGACGCCATAGGCGAGTTTGGTTTTGATAGATAACCGGGCTTGGGGAGGGCTGTCGGCCATGAATACTCGCTGTGCTGCATAGGTTCGGTGATTACCGTTCGACAATCATATCACGAATACGATTTTCGTTAAAGATCGGCAGATCGATTTGGGCGCTTATTGCACCAACAAAAAAGCCAGGCTCTTCGAATGCCGCAAGCGAATAAATATTGTTTGCGGCAAATGATAAGCCTGGCTGATGGGCAACTCTTTGTTTATAGTTAATTTTTTGTTGAGCAGGTTGATAATCCAAACGGCATATAAAGCGGGCACCAGCTTACAGTGGCGGTAAAGAGGGGAATGATGCCGATGGCACCCAGCCAACTGTTGAAGTAAAAGCCTAAAGCGATGATAACCAACCCCAGTAAAATTCGAACAATTCGGTCGATACTGCCAACATTCTGTTTCATGATAAGCGTCTCCTTTGGACTTGCGTAAGAAATAATCGTTACTTTTGAGACCATGATAACCAAAAGAGACGCGAAAGTATGTGACTATATCACATAACTATGGCGATTGAGCCTTTTCCAAAAGCGCGGCTTTGTCTTGGACAGTAACAGCCCCTCGCGACAGCGAGATCAAGCCCTCGCGCTCAAAATCTTTGAGGATACGGCTGACCACTTCTCGGGCCGAGCCTAATTCGTAGGCGATTTCTTGGTGGGTGATGGTGATGCGGAGTTGATTTTCGGCGCGATGAGCCAGCAGTTCGGCAATACGACTATCGACTCGCCGGAAGGCGATTTCTTCCACGGTGGCGATCACATCGGCCAGCCGCTTCGACATCAACTGGAACACGTACTCGCGCCAAACATCGTATCGTTCCATCCAATCGTGCAAAACAGCCGCCGGAATGAGGGCGACCCGCACGTCTTTTTCAACTACGGCAAAGGCCGGAAATTCCACATGGCTGAGAATGCAGGAAGCGGTTAAGATACAGCTTTCGTGCTCCTCGATGCGGTATAGCGTAATCTCGCGACCGTTCTCGCCGACCTTGTAGACCCGCACCGTACCGGATAGCACGATAGCCAGTTGCGCACAGCGATCCCCTTCCCAAAAGACAAAGGCTCCTGCCGGAAGATGGGTTACAACAACGTGCTGCCGCAGTTCCTCTTCAACCTGACGGCCACCCCTTTTTAGAAAGGTAAAATACGTTTGAATATCAGACGGAGTTAATTCAGACATAGCGTGCAACTTGGATATCAAGTTTTGTTAATTAGCTTTCTTCGGGCGAAAATTGATAGCACCAGGCTTCGCCCTCTAAAACCGTTTCGCTATGCTGGTTGGTGATGGCGATTTTTAGTTGGCACACCGGTTTTCTCTCATGAACATTGAGCACCTCAGCCTGGGCGGTGATGGTATCATCGATGTAAACCGGCGCAGTGAATTTCCAGTTTTGGCTGAGGAAGACGGTGCCGGGGCCGGGCATGTCCATCGCTACCAGTGCGTGTAGTAGTCCGGTTGTTAATCCGCCTTGCACAACCAACCGGCCAAATTTGGTTTTGCTGGTAAAGGCTTCGTCAAAATGAAGCGGATTGTGATCGCCGGTTATTTGGGCATACATGGCTACATGTTCGGCGGTTAGGGTGAGGCTGCGTACCGCTTTTTGACCAACGGAAAGATTCATCATCGACTCCTTTAGGGTTGGCTTCAAAAAAGTTCGTCATCAAACTATAAAAAAAGGTTACTGTCTACCATCGGATCAGTAACCTTTTCTCTACTTAGCGGATGCCTCGGGAGAGACTCGAACTCTCACGCCCGTACGGGCACAGGCCCTCAACCTGCTGCGTATGCCAATTCCGCCA
>JAGRBY010000751.1 GCA_020433835.1 Anaerolineae bacterium
GGTGGTTAAGAGTGCCCGTGTGATGAAGAAAGCCGTGGCCTACCTGACGCCCTTCATCGAGGCCGAAAAGCAACTGAACGGCAACGGCGCGAGCGAACCGCTGGCCAAGATTCTGCTGGCGACGGTCAAAGGCGATGTTCACGACATCGGCAAAAATATTGTGGGCGTGGTGCTGGGCTGCAACAATTACGAGATTATAGACCTGGGCGTGATGGTTCCCGCCGAGAAGATTTTGGCGACGGCCCGCGAACAACAGGTCGATGTCATCGGCCTGAGCGGGCTGATTACGCCCTCGCTCGATGAGATGGTGCACGTGGCCGGCGAGATGGAGCGCCTCGGTTTCCAAACGCCGCTGCTCATCGGCGGCGCAACGACCTCGCGCATCCATACGGCGGTTAAGATTGCCCCGGCCTACAGCGGCTCGACCACCTACGTGCTCGATGCTTCGCGCAGTGTCGGTGTGCTGGAAAAGCTGCTCAACCCCAACAGCCGGGATGCCTTCACCGAGGCCACCCGCGACGAATACGCCCAACTGCGCGAGCATCATCTCAACAACCGATCTAACCGCGAGCTGCTCGATCTGGCGACGGCCCGGTCGCGCCGCTTCGCGTCAGACTGGCGGCAGGTGAATATTGTGGCTCCCAGCTTCACGGGCGTCAAGGTCTTTGATGACATCAGCCTGGGCAACTTGGCCGAGCGCATCGACTGGTCGCCCTTCTTCCACGCCTGGGAGATGCGCGGCGTCTACCCCCAAATCCTCAACGACCCGATTAAGGGCAAAGAGGCAACCAAGCTGTTCAACGACGCCCAAACCATGCTGCGCGACATCATCACCCACAGCCGCCTGACTGCTCGCGCTGTGCTTGGCTTCTTCCCGGCCCAAAGCATCGACGATGACATCATTCTCTACACCGACGAGACACGCAGTGAGGTGTTGACCGTCTTCCACACGCTGCGCCAGCAGAGCGATAAGGGTGCCAGTCGTCCCTGCTACGCCCTGGCCGATTTCATCGCGCCGCAGGACTCGGGCGTGTCCGATTACCTGGGCTGCTTCGCCGTCACCGCCGGCATCGGCGTCGATGCGCTGGTGGCGCGTTACGAGGCCGAGCACGACGACTACAACGCCATCATGGTCAAAGCCCTGGCCGACCGTCTGGCCGAAGCCCTGGCCGAATTCATGCACGAACAGGTGCGCAAAGTCTACTGGGGCTATGCACCCGCTGAAGATTTGGACAACGAGGCGCTCATCAAAGAGAAATATCGCGGCATTCGTCCCGCTCCCGGCTACCCCGCCTGTCCCGACCACACCGAGAAAGGCACGCTGTTCGATCTTCTAAGCGTACCGCAGAATATCGACCTGCATTTGACCGAAAACTTCGCGATGACCCCGACTGCTGCCGTCAGCGGCTTCTACTTCGCCCATCCCGAAGCAACTTACTTCACCGTCGGCAAAATCCTACGCGATCAGGTTGAAGATTATGCGGTGCGCAAGGGGATGACAGTCGAAGAGGTCGAGCGCTGGCTGCGTCCAAATTTGGGGTATTGAGAATAGGAGAAATCCCTCCGAACGGCGTTTGCAACCGGACGTGAGGGATTTCTCACTCTTCATTCAAAAACCAACGCGCTAGGGTTACTCCATCCCGTTGGGGTAATGGTAGAGCAAGAGGTCGGTTTCGCCTTCGTAGGTAAACTCGCTTTCGGTTTGGGTGGCTTTGTAAACAGTGCGTCCTTCCCCGGTTCTGATGTCGTAATAAGGCCAATCGGCAAAGCGAAAGGTGTGCAAATCTGCATGAAGTACCCATTATCCTCTGCTAACAGATGCGCAAAGGGTAAGAGGGGTGTATAATTTGAGCACATAAATCGTGTTGATCCACCCCGGCTGGCTGTGGCCGCATCGACCCTACCCAGCGCATTTCATGCAGAGGCTACACCTTTGTTTACAACCGAACCTATCATTTGTCCGCTTTTGATTGGTCGCGAACCGCAAGTCGAGGCCATCGAACGCTATCTTGACCACGTTCAAACCGGGCGCAGCCAAACCCTGTTACTGTGCGGTGAGGCCGGTTTGGGGAAATCGCGCCTGGTGGCTGAAACCCGCTTGAAGGCCACGCACCAGGGCTGGCTGGCTGTAGAGGGACGCTGTTTCGAAACGAACCAAACGCTGCCGTATGCCCCCATCATCGATCTGCTTCACGCCAATGTATTCACCGAGACAGCCGAACAGAGGCTTCAACGCGGCCAACAGCTCCCGCCGGAGCTATTTACCCTGCTGCCGTCGCTCCCCGGCCAGGGGATCGAGCCGCCCCCGTATGAGGCAGAACCCGACAAATATCGGCTCTTTTTCGCGGTAGCCGAGCTTTTAGCCGGATTAATTCAGGCTGATGCCGCATCCCCCGTTTGTCCGCTGCTTCTTATTATTGAAGACCTGCACTGGTGCGATGAAAACAGCCTGGAGCTGCTGCTCTACCTCATCCGCCGGCTGGCGAGCCGACCGGTGCTGTTTCTCTTCACCTATCGCGGCGATGAAATCGACTCGACTCTCGCCCAATTTTTGAACCAGCTCGATCGCCAACGCCTGGCCGCCGAAATTTTTCTGTCGCCGCTTACACATGACCAGATCGATATGATGGTTCAAGCCATTTTTAACCAGCCACGCCCAACTCGCGCCGACTTTTTGCAAAGGCTGCATACCTTCACCGAAGGCAACCCTTTCTTCATTGAAGAACTGCTTAAATCGATGGTTATGGCCGGCGATATTTACTATGCCGAAGACGGCATCTGGGATCGCAAACCGCTGTTTGATCTTCAAATTCCACGCAGTGTTCAAGATGCTGTGCAACATCGCAGCCGCCAGTTAACGCCGGAGACCCGCAGCGTTTTAACCCTGGCCGCGGTGGTTGGGCGGCGCTTTGATTTTACGCTGCTGCAGCAGCTAACGAAGACAACGGAAGATGATCTGCTGGATCACATCAAGGCCCTGCTGACGGCGCAGTTCATTATCGAGGAGTCGGCCGATCAGTTTGCTTTTCGCCACGCCTTAACGCGCGAGGCAATCTACACCTCGCTTTTAGGCCGCGAGCGACGGCAGCTGCATCGCACCATTGCCCAAGCGCTGGAGACAATGGATGATGATACCCCCACCCGCGTGCCGCTGACTGACCTGGCCGACCATTTCTACCGGGGCGAAGTGTGGGCTAAAGTGCTGCCCTACGCCCAACGGGCTGGTGAACGCGCCCTGACGTTTTACGCACCGCAGTCCGCCGCCATTTATTTTAGCCAGGCTATCGAAGCGAACGAGAAGCTTCAGCAGCCGCCGTCGGCGCAGCTGTATTACCAGCGGGGGCAGGCTTATGCCACCTTGAACAAATTCGAGGACGGCCTGGCCGATTACCAACGTTCTCTGGACGCTGCCCGTGCGCAGTCCGACCATCGGCTAGAGTGGCAGTTGCTGCTGGCGCTGGGCGATTTGTGGGCGACCCGCGATTATGAAAAAGCCGGCGATTATCTTCATCAGGCTCTGGAATGCGT
>JAGRBY010000752.1 GCA_020433835.1 Anaerolineae bacterium
GTCGTTGACATACTTTTTCTCGTTGCCGTTCAACGTTGGCTCGCATACCGGCACAATTTTGCTGGTGATATCGGTTTCTAAAACGGGAATACGGGGCAGCGAGATGGAAAGCTCGGGATCTTTACCCGGTATAATTTTTCGGACATCATCGCCCAAATCGTTGGGGGTAATAGGTGACGGTTTGATCATTGTACGGAACAACTCCTCTTGGTATAGAACACCGACGGTTGACCTTGGCTGCTAGATCGGTCAACCATTCAGTTCCAGGCGCACAGAGCGGGTGTTGAGATTTCTGTTCGAGCCTGTTGCACATTGAATTGAGGCTACGATTATAGCAACTTCAACCAGTTGCGCAATCTATTCTATAGCAAAGGAGCTTTGCTGGGGTATAATTACAAACTTCTACAATTTTTCTACAAAAGGCCTTTGGCAGCTTCAGGGCCACTTTTGTTCTTAGAACGAACGCGTTCGGCTAGCCCGCCTTAAGTTTTCCAACAGAACGATAACGTTCGGCAACGCGAACGCCCTGTTTCCAACGTAACCATCACACTTGCCAACTCTTATTTAAGTTTTCCAACAGAACGATAACGTTCGGCTAGCCCGCCTTAAGTTTTCCAACAGAACGATAACGTTCGGCAACGCGAACGCCCTGTTTCTGTTGGAATGAGCGGCCTCGGCTAGCCGAGACACCTGTTTCTGGTGGATAAAATGCCCTCGGCAAGGTCGATGCGGTGATTTTGTTGGCTAAATCGCTCTCGGCAGCACAAATGAATTGTTTCTGTTAGACAAAGCACTCTCGGTTAAACGGATGGTTTATTTTCGGCGGTAGCACGGCTCTCTTAAGCGCTTAATACCTTCTGCTACTATTCAATATGATGCAGCACCGGCTCCGGCGAGGCACTGGCGCGATGCTCTAACAGCACCGGCACTTTACGCAGCAAACTGCGCAGTTTCCAGGTGGTGCCGCCCGGTCGAACCGTGTTCGATACGATGGCCTCGCGCAAATCGGTCGAGCTTTTACCGGGAAACCAGGTAAAGGCCTGGCCGGTGGTGTAGGGGATGTGCGAGTCGCTGCCGCCCAGAGCCGGCAAACGCTGCCCAAAGCGATTGACCAGCCCGGTGATGATATTGAACGGAATACTAAAGGGGCAGCCGTGCCGCACCTCAACCGCGTCAAAAGGTAACCGCAAAATTGCCGTCTTGACGCTGTGCATATCCCAACCCACAAAAAAGGGGTGAACGGCTACGGCCAATCCCCCCTGGTTGTGAATGGCCTCGATGGCTTCGTAGGCCGTAGCAAATTGGGGCAGGGTTGACTGCAAAAACAGCCCGACCACATCCCCTTCCTCGGTTGTCACCTCTTGGCCGATAATCACCTGAAGCTGAGGATAGCGGCGGTGTGCATATTCTTGGGCCACAAAAGCGCCTTCAGCCGTGTCGTGGTCGGTGATGGCGATCACATCCATTGAGGCATGGCTGGCGATAATATCGATAGTTTTCGATGGGCTAAAGTAACCGTCGCTGTGGTTGGTGTGCAGATGCAGATCGGCCTTACCCCATTCTCTGCTTTTTTCTCGATGGTGTGCCATTGATAAAGATCTCCGGGTTACAATGATATAAGGTTGTATGATTGCCGCTCATGCTTTCCAAACGTGTCGCAACATCGGAAGCCTACCACGGGGCAGTTAAGCGAAGTTTAATAGCTGTTTAATAACCGGTTAAAGTATCGTAAAGTTTGCATGATGATTGCGAGGCATTGCTTTCGGCAGCAGTTGCCTAAACCCCTCCTTTATTCCTATTGAGCCGAGTTGAGAAATTTGTTACAATCACGCTTAGATAATTGGATCACTATTTCAACTCCTTGTTGTGTTTCGAGCTTGACCTGCTTGTCTGCTACCACGCAACAATGGCAGCTTTTTGATGCTGGAGCAGCATGATGCTGTCGCCTCGCTTGTGCATCCAACCAAATTTCCCATTGCGACCCCGTGGGGACTTTGCTATAGTTGTATAGACATGACGACGTACGCAACAATCAGGTGACTGTCACCTTCGGATTGCGTAAGTTCTGATAGAACATTTGTGGACAGACCTTTAAAATGCGGAAATTGGGCTTACGATAGTCATTGCACAAAATCGTGAGCTTCAGCAAGAACGTCCATGGGTTGGTATTCCAAGAAAATCGATTGGAATCAAGCGTAATATTCATGGACGTTTTTTGTAACAGCCCATAAGACCATGGCAGAACTTCAACAGTACATTTCAATTGGAAAAAAATGGTGGTGGCTTATTGTATTGGGCGTCTTGTTTGGCGGGAGCACCGGCTACGTGATGAGCCAGTTTGAACCCATGCTTTATCAAGCCGAAGTTACCATGATGGTCGGCAACTTTGTGCAGAGCGCCAACCCCAACGCCTCTGAACTGGCAACCAGCCAAAAACTGGCCCAAAGCTATGCCGAAATCATCAAACGTGAACCCATTTTGCGGGCTACTGTTGAAACGTTGGGGCTTAGTCTGCCCTGGTCAAGCCTGAATGGTTTGGTCAGTGTGGTGCTTATTCCCAACACCCAGCTTTTTGAAATTCAGGTCGTATCCGGTGATCCACACCTGGCCAAAAATGTAGCCGATGAGTTAGCCCGCCAGCTTATTTTGCAAAGCCCCACCACCCTCAACAGCGAACAAGCCGAGCAGCACGAATTCATTAAAAGCGAACTGACGGAGCTGCAGAAAAATATTACCGGTCTCCGCCAAGAGATTCACGACAAAGAAGACGCGCTTGAACTGGAAGTCAGTGCTGAAGGATTTCGCGCCCAGCAGCAAGAGATCGATTTTTTACAAGCGCGGTTAAGCAGCTTCCAGTCCACCTACGCCTCTCTGTTGGCCTCCAGCCAGGAAAACAATGTCAACAATTTGTCGATTATCGAGCCGGCGACCCTGCCTTCGTCACCGATCAACACCGGTAATGTGCAGCGCAACGCAACCGCCGCCGCCATATTTGGCCTGATGCTAACCGTGGCCGTGGCTTACCTGGTGGAATACTTTGATGACACGCTCAAATCGGTCGATGACATTGAACGGACTTTAAACTTGCCCACGCTGACAACCATCTCTTACATCAAGTCGATGCGCTCAGATGTTAATCCGTCGGTTATCAGCCAAGATATGTTTTCGCCGGGTGTCGAAGCTTACCGTACCTTACGCACCAATATTCAATTTTCAAACCACAACACGCAACTTAACACCTTGCTTGTAACCAGTTCAACCAACGGCGAGGGGAAATCGATGACGGCGGCCAACCTGGCAGTCATCATGGCCCAAACCAACAAGCAAGTTGTGTTGGTCGATGCCGATATGCGGCGGCCGGTTGTCCACAAAACCTTTAGAACCTCAAACCGGATCGGGTTGAGCAATCTGCTGGTCAACCCTAATCTCAACCTGGATACCATCTTGGCCCAGCGCAAAATGAGCAATCTCAAAATTCTACCCAGCGGCCCAATCCCGCCCAATCCCGCCGAACTGCTTAGCTC
>JAGRBY010000753.1 GCA_020433835.1 Anaerolineae bacterium
ATAAGCCTTTGCCGGTCTCAGGTTTAAGAAAAACCTGGGTTCTAACGCTACCACGCTTGTGTGCAGAGCTACCGATGAATTGTGAAGTTGTTTTTTCATTCACAATTCACAATTAAATATTCACAATTATTGAACCTCTAAATCCTGCTTACTATTTAGAGGTGTAAGTTTTCAAAGCATGATAGCACAACACCGTCGTGGCCGAATTACTGGCATACCAGGCCGCCAACTCGCCGCGTGTGGGCGTGCCATACAGCGGTTCGCCCGGCCAACTGCCGTCGTAGCGCTGGGTTTGGCCCAGTAGCGTGATCCAATCGGGATTAAAGGCAGCTTTGACCGTATCCGGCGCGCCGCTCGATAGACTGATCAACGTTAACAGCGCAGCGTCTTGCGGCGTTACGCGTTGGCGCTGCACTTCGATATCGAAGCGAGTGGCTAACGTGTGGACGGCAGCGTCTAAATCCTCTGCCAAAATGTTTGCCATCGACTGCGCCTGTAATTGCGCCGCCAATTCAAAGACGATCCAGATGGTATACAGCGGCACGTAATGCCAACCGGCAGCCACACCTTGCCGGCGAATATCGGTCAACAATTTACGGGCGCACTTTTCAATCAGCGCCTGATAGCCCACCCGATCATAATTTATCAACCCTAACAGCACATTGGCTGTTACGGCCGCGCAGTGATTGCCCCACAGCGATACGTTGTACGGCGTCTCTGCCTGCGCGTTGGACATCAACCAGACTGGGATATCGCCGCTATCGGAAATGGTTGATAGTAATTGTTCAAGGGGGGCTTGTAGAATTTGTCGATGATTTTCCGGCTGGGCTGAATATGCCCACAAACGCAGCGCCAAACCGAGATCGTCGGTATCGGGCGGCAGGTGGTCGTGGTTGTAATAGCGAAAGCCTGTTGCCCGGAGCGTTTGAAAGACCGTGTCGATAGGCTGGGCCAGAGCGTGGCCGTGGCGAGATAGAATTTCGATGATAAATCCCGCCGGAAAAGCCTGAGCCACCATCTCCGGTAGGCCGAATACGCCGCGCCGCTGTATTTCCCAACTTTCCCGAAAGGATTGATCCGCCAGCAAATAACCTTCGGCCATGGTGATGACGGTCGGCACGGTATCGACAAAGGGGGCGAAAATAGGCCGCTGTATTTTTTGGGGGGTCTCCGCCTGTTTCTTGCCAACGTTTTTGAGCGAGAAAAGATCGACGATGTCTTGAACGCGCTTTTCAACCGTATCACAATGGGCTTTGAACGACGGCAGGGCGAGCGCATCGGCCAGATTGCGAGCAGCATCGAGTTGTTCAGCGCACGTTTGCCCGATGCGATGCATGACGCCGGTGAGCGCTAACGCCCCCAAAAGCTGCTCAGGCGCGAGCGGTTGATGGGCATCGAGTTTGGCGGCCTGAATGGTTTTTAGCAGGGGATAGCTGTAGCGCCGCCGGGCGATATCGTGGCGCAGGGTGGCAATATCGCGCACGATTTGCCAAACGCTGTTGAGGTGATCGAGCAGACGGTGCAGCGACGGAATATGGTCATCGAGGCCCGCTCCCAGCGCCGCGCCGATAGAGGGCATTTTGGTGTAGGCTAACGGCGTGGGAAGGTGAGTCACCATCTGTTCAGCGGACAAAGTCGCTGCATCATCTGAAGCTTGCAACGCAGCCAGTCGCGCTTCCGCATCCTCAAGCCAAAGTGTTTGATGATATCCCCAGAAGGGACTCGATGAGGGAAATAGGTGCGCCAGATGAAAATCGGCCTGACGGCGAAGGCTTTGGGCTAAGAAAAGCGTGCTGTTGTCAACGTTGCTGCCTTCGTCTAATAGGGCCTCTTCAGCGGATACCGCCGCGAAATTGAAAACGGCGGCGACAAATAGATGTTTTTCGAGCCGCGTTCGCTCAGCCGAGGCGGGCATACGCCAATCATCAAGCAGCCATAGATGGGCATAAAACAGCGGCGGATCGTCCTCGCGGGCGAGAATGTCACGGAATTGGCCGGTATCGGCATGAAATGTTGCCAGGTTATTTTTAAGCATCACGCCCTGGCGAAACAGGTGGGGCGGCAAATTGGCAAAGAAATGATCGATGTCAGGCCAAAAGCGATTTCGTTGGGTTTGATAATCTGCTATTTTATTCATTCGTGTGCCTGTAAATAGCTTTGTGGTGAAGAAAATTAGACAGAATTAACACGATTTACCAAATTATGGACCGATAAAATCGTGATAATCATGCCGAAGATTCTGTCGATTATTCATCATTTTTACGTTTCCACGGTTTCACTACCTTTGCACTTTTTGAGAAACCAGGTTTTTTAGCGTTAAAAGTGACATTTTTTGCCCTAAACGGCTTTCAATTAAGCATCAAAACCTGGTTTCTTACTATAATACGTGAATGTGCAAACGTAGTAGGTTTAATGGTGCGCTACCTGCCTGTAAAATATGCCTTTTAGTCCTGATGTTAAATGTTCCAACGGTTACCAACATGTTCAAACGGTACCCAACGAATCCCAACGGACACTGACTTATTTCCAACGTTTACAAACAAATCGCGCTCGTTATTTAAATGTTCCAACGGTTACCAACATGTTCAAACGGTACCCAACGAATCCCAACGGACACTGACTTATTTCCAATGTTTACGAATATATTTGCTCCGTTTCCTTATTAATCGCGCTGGTTACAAATATATTTGCTCCGTTTCCTTATTAATCGCGCTGGTTACAAATATATTCGCTCCGTTTCTTTATTAATCGCGCTGGTTACAAATATATTCGCTCCGTTTCTTTATTAATCACACTGGTTACGAATACATTCGCTCTATTTCTGCCATATCCGTGTTTGTCGAACCGTGTAATGTAAAAAATCGCCCTTTTCTTTGAAAATATTTATCCAAAACGGCGAAAACTTTGGCCTCAGTATACAACTTTATTCTATCCAAGTCGAGGTTTTGGCCGAGGGGCCAACAATTTTTAGTATGACCGAAGATTGGTTCAGTTTCCTTATCACCGTCGTATTGACACCAAAGTAGACGGCCTATTGAACGGCCTTTCTCGACCAAAAAACAAAAACTGGATCAATCTTCGGGGTGGGCGCTCGAAAAAATTTTTACACTTTGCCCCATCGGCCAACTGGGTTACAATGTAAAGTTGGAACGTATTTACTCAGCAGACATGTGACCGGCACTTAATCGCAGTAATTGTAGTGTTAGATACCACGCAATGTTCTCTATTTGAGCAAAAGTGCCAGTCACCTGAGATGTTACGTTGGAATTACTTTTTGAGTTTATCGGATTTGGGGTGACAGTCATTTCTATTTCCAACAAGGACCGTTAGCCTGTGAACGCATCTTCGACAGCCAAACGCTTTTTGATGTTGATGCTGGCGCTCATTTTAACCCACTGCCAATCCGGCCCGCCGCCCGAGCCGACAGTTATGGCTAATAAGCCTGATCCTGCGCCAACCGCCACGATAATGGCCAGCGCAACGGCGACCGCAACAGCAACAGCGACAGCCACGGTAACCCCA
>JAGRBY010000754.1 GCA_020433835.1 Anaerolineae bacterium
TGCGTAGTGCGTATTGCGTAGTGCGTAAATCATCCTTATGCGCTACGCAATACGCACTACCGATGTGGTTTAAATTTGGTCTTTAGAAGAAATACCGCTCTCTCGCCCGGTTTTCTTCCCACTCTTCCCGGGCAGCGCGAACAGTGTCGATGTCGCTGACTTCGGCGACCGGCACATCCCACCAGCTTTCGTAGCCCGGCACGCCGACGTAGCGGTCGTTGCGGATGTAGATGACGGTGGTGTGGTCGATGCTCTTGGCCGTTGCCAGGGCGGCGACAAAGTCAGCCCGCGTCTCGCATTCGATGACGTGCGCTCCCAAACTGCGGGCGTTGGCCGGCAGGTCGATGGGCAGGGTGGTCACGGTTGTGGCCGTGTCATCCGGCAGGCGATTGTCTTCGGGGAAGACGTAGCGGGTGCCAAAGCCCTGCCCTCCCAGCGAGCGGCTCAGCGCCCCGATACTCTTGTAGCCGTCATTGTCCAGCAAGACGATGGTCAGCTTGTAGCCTTCTTGAACAGATGTCAGAATATCGGCTGACAGCATCAGGTAGCTGCCGTCGCCGACCATGACATAGACTTCACGCTCGGGGTCGGCCATTTTGATGCCCAGGCCACCGGCGATTTCGTAGCCCATACAGCTGTAGCCATACTCCAGATGGTACTGTTTGGGGTGGCGGCTGCGCCACAGTTTGTGTAGGTCGCCGGGGAGACTACCGGCGGCACAGACCATCACCGCTTCAGGGTCGCCTGCATCGTTGACCGCGCCGATGAGTTCGCCCTGGCTAACCAGCGGCTCGTGACGGACATCGTAGATGCGCTGGACTTCGGCTTCCCATGCGTCGTGCAGTTGCTCGGCCTGGGTGCGATAGTCGGCGCTGACCTGATAATCGGCTAGTAGAGCCAGCAGTTCTTCTAAGGTAGCCTTGGCATCGCCGACCAAGGGCAGGGCGTTGTGTTTGTAGGCATCGAACTCGGCCACGTTGATGTTGATGAAGCGGACATCCGGGTTCTGGAAGGCCGTTTTGCTGGCGGTCGTGAAATCGCTGTAGCGGGTGCCGATACCGATGACCAGATCGGCCTCTCGGGCCAGCCGGTTAGCGGCCAGGGTGCCGGTGGCGCCGACCGCACCCATACAGAGTGGGTGATCATAGACCAAACTGCCCTTCCCGGCCATTGTTTCACCGACCGGAATGCCGGTCTCCTCAACAAACTGGCGCAGAGTGTCGGTTGCTTCGCTGTAGATGACGCCCCCGCCGGCCACGATGAGCGGCCGTTGGCTGGCTCCAATCCAGGCGGCGGCTTGTTCCAGGCGGCTGCGGTCGGGTCGATTGCGGGCTACGTGCCAGACTCGTTTCTCAAAGAAGGCGACCGGAAAGTCAAACGCCTCAGCCTGGACATCCTGCGGCAGAGCCAGGGTGACAGCGCCGGTATCGACCGGACTGGTCAGCACGCGCAGCGCTTCCGGCAGCGCCAGCAGCAGTTGATCGGGCCGGTTGATGCGGTCCCAATAGCGGCTGATGGGTTTAAAGCAGTCGTTGACCGAGATATCCTGGCTGTGTTCCGACTCGAGCTGCTGCAAGACCGGCGCAACGTTGCGGCGGGCAAAGATGTCGCCCGGCAGGAGCAGCACCGGCAGGCGGTTGATGGTCGCCCCGGCCGCGGCGGTGATCATATTGGTCGCGCCCGGTCCAATCGAGGTGGTGCAGACCAGCGTTTGCAGCCGGTTTTTCATTTTGGCGTAAGCGGCAGCGGCGTGAACCATCGCCTGTTCGTTGCGGGTCTGGTAGTAGCGAAAGTCCGGGGTTTGCTGCAACGCCTGGCCCACCCCGGCCACATTGCCGTGGCCGAAGATGCCGAAGCAGCCGGCAAAGAACGGCTGCTCGCTGCCGTCCCGTTCGGTATATTGGTTTTTTAAGAACTGAATGATCGCTTGCGCGGTGGTTAATCGTTTGGTTGCCATAGGTTCTCCTTGCACTCAATCTTGTAGAACAAGTCACTTGGGATTTTAGAAAGTAATCGGGTACCTGCCGGAGTCACAAAGCTAGCTTTGTGATTCCCCGGTTAATTTGTTGATTTACAACTGACTTGTTCCAACCTGGACAAGTCAGCGACTTGTTCTACTGTCTTTATGCTTTGTGTCGTCTCAATTGAGACGGGTGTTAGCCCTAAACCAATCGCGCGACTCGGTCAGGTAGGTTTCCAACCAGGTGAGCGACTGATCATCTTTGATGGGGGTAAATGGGTTGGGGCCGGGGGCCACACATTCAAAAATGACCGGCCCACTATAGCCGATGTCCTGTAGCGCCTGAATTTGGGCGGTGAAATCGGTATGACCACGTCCCACCGCCTGCCGATTGGAGTCGGCGGCGTGATACAGCCATAATTGCGCTCCTGCTTCACGAAGTGACTCAACAGGATTGTTCTCCTCAATATTCATATGGTAGGCATCGAGCAAAATACCTGCATTCTTAGCCCTGGTCGCATCGAGTAACGCTTTGGCTTCGGCTCCGGTTTGGACCTGATGGGTTTCGTAGCGGTTCAATACTTCAAAGACCAGTCGTAGATTGCGGGCTTGGGCTTCTTTAGCAATCTGTTCGACCGCTTCCAAAAGCAGTTGGTTCTCTTCCACTTGCGTGGTTACCGGCCGAACACGACCGACAAAGCCATGGCAGGAAACCAACGGCTGGCCCAGCGCAGCGGCAAAATCGATCAGGCGATAATAATAATCGATCCCTGCCTGGCGAACAGCGGGATCGGGGTGCGAGATGTCCGCATCTGTGGGCGTCAGCGAGAAAGGTTCCAAGTTGTAGTCGGCCAGGATACGGCCGGCCTCGCGGGCTGTGTAGCGTGACAGATCACCCAGCAGCTCAACACCGTCCAGCTTTAGGCGCGATACCCGTGCGGCAATATCAGCCAGAGGCAGATCGCCAAACGTCCATGTGCAGACTCCTAGCGGGAATTTTGTCATCTTATAGCCCACCCTTGCTGTCAACAAAGGCCATCACTTCGTCGTAAGTCGGTGTAAAGTTGGCGCAGCCGTGCTGGGTGACGACAATCGCCCCGCAGGCATTGCCCAGTCGGGCCGATTTGTACCAGCCCCAGTCTTTGACGTGACCGTACAGAAAGCCCGCCCCAAAGGCATCGCCCGCGCCGAGGATGTTGTACACTTCCACCGGAAAGCCCGGCGCGTCGATCTGCTCGATGCTGCCGTCATCGTGCTTGAGATGCACCCGCACACCTTCCTCACCCCGCTTTTGCAGCAGCGCGGTCGGCCCCATGGCGAGCATCGCGGCAATGGCGGCGTCAATGTCGCCGCTGACTTTGGTGTCAGACACCTGCGAGTGGGTTAGCGACATCTGGCTGGTGTCGCTGAGCATCGCGGCGTTGATCTCATCCTCGGTGCCGATGACGATATCGACCAGCCGCAGGGCCGAACGCACGGCCACACCGAAGGCGCGGGGGTCGTGCCACTGATCGGGCCGGAAGTCAACGTCGAACACGACCTCGCTGCCGGCTTGT
>JAGRBY010000755.1 GCA_020433835.1 Anaerolineae bacterium
GGTACTTTCTCAAGCTGGATCTTTCGTATTGCGCACAATGCCCTTGTTGACTACTACCGCCGGCGCGAGCGTAATGCGGTTTGGGTGGCCGAAACGGGATTACCTCCCGACCTGGTCATCCCTGAACCCTCGCTGGAAGTACAGATGGTTCAGCAAGAGACCATTGCTCACATGCTGAAAAGTATAAAAGCGTTGAATGAACGTGATCAGGAGATTATCAGCCTTAAGTTTGCCGGAGCACTCAAAAATAAGGAAATCGCCGAGATTATGGATATGAAGGAAAAAACCGTAAGCGTCATTCTGCTACGCGCGATGCGCCGCTTACGCGACGAAATGAAAAAGGAGGTGGCATCGTGAACGAACAAGAATTTGCTGACCTCTTTTCCGAACAGATCGATCAGTTGCTCCACGGTGAAACGCAGGGGAATATTCCAGATGTTGATGATTTGCAAGAATTGTTAGAACTCGGTAACCAAATATCTCATACCCATTTCCAGGCCAGTGCTACCGCGCAGGCGGCCTTTCAAAGCCAGTTAGCCGGTTGGTTTGGACTACTAGCAAATGGAGGTTCTCCCATGGCATTCTTTGGTTTAACAAAAATCTGGATTATTAGTATTGTCACTGCGGTTGTGATCGGCACCGGCTTTTTGGTGGTCATCGTCGGCAGCATCTTTATCTTTAGCGGCGATGTAGTTGTGGTGGTTCCCCCGGCCACCGCATCGGCCACAACCGAAGGCACACCCAGCCCCGAGGCTTCAACCACGGCTGTTCCCGGTGAAACGGAAACCCCGGCGGCCACTGTTTCGCCGGAACCATCGGCCAGCGTCGAACCTTCAACCACTCCAGACGCATCGCCCAGTGCCGAACCTGACAGCACTCCTGACGGATCGCCCACGGCTGAACCGCCGACAATAATCTTCATCGGCGGCTTGGGAGGCATGTCTTTATGCCAGGGGAGTTACGGCACCCGGACAACGATAGTTAACTACGGCAATCTGCCGATTAACGATGCTGCGCTGGTTTGGGAAGTAATTGAAGGTGGTGATTTTATCGACAACGTCAATATTCTCTTACCCGGACTTGCTCAAGCCAACAACGACAATGTGGTTGTCGATCCTAACTCTGTGGCTGTGGTTGATGATGTGGTCGGCGCACCGCCCATCCTGACCGACTTTGTCACCTTTGATGATCCCATTTCGATTAAGAAAGATGTCAAACTTGACGTTAAGGTTAAGGTTAAAGACAACTGGTGGCAGCAGAAAAGCGGCACAAAAATCAAGGTCAAACTGTCGGTTAAGAGCAAAGGTAACGTCAAGAACGGTAAGCAACAGACCAAAATCGATTACAAAGTAAAGGTCAAAGGCGACTATTACGATCCTTATCCCAGCCAAATCTTTACTATCGTCAAACAAGATGCCCAGTGGGTTAACCTGGATGGCGTGGCCCAACCCTACGGCGACCAAAAATGGCTCATCGACGGGGTGGTCGTCGTTACCAATCCCTGCACCTATCTACCCGTAAATTTTGTACCGGGAGCCCATGTTCACGTTATCGGTTTCATCCAGCCCAACGGCACCTTTGTGGCCATCAACTTCATTCTGGTTGATGTCAACGTCACGATTATCAACTTTGATAGCGGTGTGCCGATGCCCAGTAACGACAGCGACGGCGGCAGCAGCAAAGGTGGCGGCGGCAAAGGCGGTGGTAAGAAAGGCGGCAGCAAGAAGGGCGGCAGCTAATAGCAACTGACCATCCACGCAGGACACAAAATTACGCTCATAAAACCTTGTGTCCTGCGTGGATCAATTTTCTTACCCAAAAAGCAAGAGGGTGCGTGGTTAGACACTAATCTCGTAAAGCAATAAAGGATATACAATGGATAACAGCCAATCGACCATATCTTCCGATCAAAGTCCATCTCAGGGCACTAAATTGAATCCTGCTTTGTTGATAGGTGGGGGAATCGCTGTTTTACTCCTGTGCGCATGTTTATTCTCATCGGTCGGCCTTGGGGTTTGGTTTGGCGACGATTCAGATCCGGTTTTAGCCGATGAAGCTGATCAAACGGAAGGCTCGACACAAGAAGCAGCCCATTCGACAGGAAACAAAGGCAGCCAGAATATCGAGGCGGCTGCGGATATGCCCCAAGCAGAAGCAGACACGCGTAACGATAACGCCGCTGCTCCAGAAATTAGCCCCTTCAACTTTGCTCTCAAAACAACGGATAAGGGTGAACCGATTGAGCCGACCGCCTCTTTTGAAGACGGTGTAACCCTGGTTCACGCTGTCTTTGAATATTCCAATCTCACCCAAAACAATATTTGGACCCAGGTTTGGTATCACGACGGCAACGAAGTCTTGAATACCAGCCAGCCCTGGCTTGAAGACGAAAGCGGGCTGTATGATTATCTCATCACGGCCAATGGCGATCCGATACCGAGTGGTCAGTGGGCTTTAGAGTTCTACATCGACGGTGAGCTGCAAACGGCCGGCAGCATGACGATTGAGACCAGCGATGAAATTTCCTCCACTGCCGAACTGCCCAGCCTGGATGATCTGCCCCGCGTTTACAAAATGGCCTACACCAAATGGGACGGTGAAAAGCACAATCTCTTTGTGGGCGATACCGACGGCAGTTTTGAACAGTATGTGCTGCGGGGTGGGGCCGGCCCGTCCTGGTCTAAAGATGGCGGCTATCTGTTCTTTTATGGCGAAGAGGGTGTCGATCAACAGTACGTCAATGGAGCGCACTACCCCCTACCCGGCGTTTCCAACGGCGTTATCCGGCTCGATGCCTCACCGCTGCCAACCAATTTTGCGCAGATGCAGTTGTACCAAGGCCACGGCTGGAATGACGGCACCGCTCGCTGGGCTAATGTTTCGCCCGATGGTACCATGATTGCTTACGACGGCGATCGGGGTGGTGGTCGCCGCATTTACTTCCTGGGCACGGCCGCCAACCAGCAGTTTCGCTATGAAATCATCGGTGAGCAGGCCGACTGGTCGCCGGATGGCAAGAAGATTGTCTATCGCTCCGGCCGCAACAACCAGGTGGGGATTTGGATCTCCAACCGGGAAGACTCCGGGCACACGCGTATTACCAGCGGCGGCACCGATTCCTTCCCGGCCTGGTCGCCCGATGGCGAAACGATTGCCTTTAGCCGTGACACCGGCGGCAACGTTGATATCTACACGGTCAATGTCGACGGCTCCGACCTAAAGCGCCTGACCGAAACCGTGGGACACGATACCCTGCCCGCTTTCGCTCCCAACGGCGACATCATTTTCCGCACCGCCCGCAGCGGCACCTGGGAAATTTGGAAGATGAAGGGCGACGGCTCAGACCCAACCCGCATTGTGGGGAATGCTCCGGTTGGCCCGGAGTGGTCTTTTAGTCGGCTGGGCGTGCTGCGCTGATAAACGAAACTGCTAAGAAACTGTTTTAAAAGCCTCAAAAGGTCCACAGATGGGCACAGATTCTCACAGATACTATCAAAAGTGTGATAAAA
>JAGRBY010000756.1 GCA_020433835.1 Anaerolineae bacterium
CTGATAGGTAGCAACTTGCGTTAATTATGGCATTGCGCCTACCCTTAGTGTAGCGCAACACGGTGCATAAATCACTCAACACCTGGAGAGTTTTGCCCCCGGCAGGGTGAACAGTTTCTTGGCAAGTTAGTCGCTACTTCAACATCGCCAGCAGCGTTTCGGCTACTTTGCCGGAAAACTCCGGATCGTTGATGTTATGATCCAACTCGATGACGGGAATACCGGGCTTGAGGTTTTTCTTGATGGCCTCGAAGCAGGCGGCGTCGGCTTCGGGATCCCAAAATTGACCGCCCTCGCTGTCGAGCATGGAGACCCCCTTAAGCGGCAGCACTATGGCGACCGGCGCAGTCGCCGCGTTGGCGGCGGCGGCGATCATCTCGCCCATCGTGACGTTTTCGGCCACATTGGTGCGCAGCAGGGTCACGTTTGGGTTCCATTTATAGAGGTTACGCTGATGGTACGCTTGCGGCATGGTTTCCACACCACCGAAGTTGGCCATATCGACACAGCCGGGCACAAGCACCGCCGGAATTCCGGCCCGAGACGCCGCCAGACAGCGTTCCGCTCCGGCGCTGAAAACACCGCCGCAGACGTAATCGGCCAATTCAGTGGTGGTGATATCGAGCGAGCCGACGATGTAGCCGTCGGTGATCAAGTCTTCCATCGTTTTGCCGCCCGTGCCGGTAGCGTGGAAAACCAACACCTCATAGCCCTCGGCCTCGATCAGACCGCGAGCGTGATCAACAGCCGTGGTGGTGTTGCCAAACATCGAGGCCGCTATCAGGGGTTTGGTATCGCCCGTCGTCGCTTCGACCTTGACCATACCGGCGATGGCTCCGGCAGCGTTGGCGTAAATCACCCGGCTGATGCTGTTGAGGCCGGCCACATCGACCACGGATGGCATAAACGTAATATCTTTCGTACCAACATAAGCGCTAACATCACTTCCGGCGATAGTCGAAACCATCAGTTTGGGCACTCCCACCGGCAGCACGCGCATCGCTGTTGTGGCCAGCGAGGTGCCGCCGCTGCCGCCCATACTCATGATGCCATCGACTTTTCCCTCTTCGTGCAGTTGCCGTACAACAACAGCCAGCCCGTTGGCCATGGTGGCCATCGCTTCATCTTTGTGCTGGCCGGAGCTGAGCCGGGCCAGGTCACCTCCACCGGCTTGAGCTACCTCGGCGCGGCTGATGTCCGGAGCAAAGGCCGGATCGCCCATAACACCAAAATCGATGACGAGCGTCTGCAAGCCTTCTTTTTCGATGAGATCCTTTACAAAAGCAAACTCTTGGCCTTTGGTATCCAGGGCACCGGCAATAACGACTGTCTTAGTCATGGTATATCTCCTTGATATGCTAAGTTTATAATAGAAAAGTAGAGGTTTGTGATGACAAATGGACACGTGTCATCGGTCATCCCCAATGATGGAATGACCCGGATGAATGTTTTTAGCGGTGAACAACAACTTCTTGGGTCGAGCCTGAGTCCTCATCGGCCATCTCGCCTACCGGAGGAGCAACCTCGGATGTAGTTTCGGTCTCGAATGTGTCGCGGTCGGGGGATGAGCCGGGCCACTCCAGGCCGCTGCGCTGCCAGGCGCTTTCGACAGCGATAAAGGTTTGGAAGATAATCCAGGCTGTCACCAGTGCCCAGACCAAAATAACGCCGCCGCCCAGCAGTTGGGCCTGCAATTGGCTCGGCCAGTCGGAGGCAAAGCTCGATGCAACAACCAACCCCGAAACGCCCTGGTCGGCCACGCCCCTAAACTCGGTTAAGCCGAGACCATTCCAGCCTTGCCCGGCCTGGCCGGTGGCAAAGAAGGCAACCAGCAGCAGGCTGATAAGGGCACTGATGCCATACGTGACCACGGTGCCGAGATGATCGGCCAGAGGAAGGCGCTGATCCAAGAGGTAGATCAGCAGTGGCACAAGCAAGCCCATCACCAAGCCGGTCACCACTGACAGCCAGATAGGCACAAAGGGAGCTGCCGCAGTGGTCACCACCAGTCCGGCTACCAAGCCGCGACCGACCATGAGGGGGTTAAACTCGCGGGTGGTAAAGGCGCTATACGCAGCGGTCGTAGTCGTTGCAGCCAGAGCGGCCAGCAGACCGCTCACGGCGGCATGGCCGGCACTAAAGTTAAGTGCGGTCGGTGCGTGCAGCCCGCCGGCTAAACCAAACCACCCCAAAATCATCAACCCACCCCCTAGCATACTTAGAATCGGCAAGTAGGCCGACGGCATCGGGGTGGCCGGTAGCAAATCTGCGCTATCCTCGCCGTAGTTATCGACCGGATCGTAAACCGTGAGCCGTTCGGTGGGGGTAGAGACGATCAGATCATCACTGCCAAAATCGGCTAATGTCTGCGCCGTGGGGAAGAGGTAGAGCGCCACCAAAGCCACCGCTCCGGCAGTTAAAAAGACAACACCGGCCCCGCCAAAATCAACCAAACCATGCCCGTAATTAAGGCTGGCTCCCAACTGCGACAGCCAGCCACCGCCCCATACCCAGTTGCCGACCAGCGGATAGATCAACCCGCCCATACAAAGGCTAATAACCTGCGCCGCAGCAAAGCGCTCGCGTTGGAGCAGAACTCCGGCCGGGATCATAGCCGCAGTGCCGACCAACGCAACATGGGTTAAAAACAACGTCAGCACGCCGGGCGTAGCCACAGCCCCGTTAAGAAACCAGCCTTGCAGCGCCACCACCCCCCACGAGCGAGCCACCTCAACCGGCACCGATTGGTCGAGCGGATACCATTCCCAATAAAGATTACTAAAATCGGGATTAGGGCTAACTTGAGCAATGCCGCCAAACTGAAAGGCAAAGCCGATAGCAAAGTAGGCCAGCGCCGCCAATCCCCAACCCACCAACAAATTGATGGCCGCCTTGGGCGCTGTCGCTTCCGGCATGGCGCTGCTCATCAAAAGTAGCAAGCCCAGCGGGAAAAGTAAGGTTAGTGCAGCCGGTAACAACCAGGCAACATCAACCGGCTGATTGGGGGGATTTCCTTGGGCCAAGACGGGCGAGGTAAAGATAATTAGTGAGGCAAAAACCAGAATATTCGTTGCAACGATGAATTTTTTGAACACACAACCTCCCAAACCAATAAACAGCCATACGCCGTACAGCGCAGTTGCCGCTTTCCGGCAAACTTTCAAGACTTCGGCTTACGCAGCAAAATGCGTGGTCTACGGCTACTGTTTATTCGGAACGGATCGAATAATACCAGAATCGGCCGTTTTATCAAAAGCCTTGTTTTACTTTTGGCGACAACGCCAACCTGTGATAAGATTCCGGCGATAGCTTTGTGTAAATGTTACGTAAGCATTTAGCCTTTAGCCGTCAGTTATCAGCCTTTGGCTTATTTTAGCCAATTCTGGAACGATAGAGCCTATAATGGCGTCTTAAAGTTGCAAAGTTAACCGCTGAAGGCTGGTAGCTAAACGCTTACAATGTTATTTTTGGAGGTTGCTCTGGAGTCAAACGAACTTGCTCAC
>JAGRBY010000757.1 GCA_020433835.1 Anaerolineae bacterium
AGGGTTGCAGAGTTGCAGGGTTGCAAGGTTGCAGGGTTTCAAGTTGCAAGGTTGCAGAGTTTCACCAATTCAACTCAGCCTGAAGTTCGCTGTAAAAGGTAGTGTTGTGGTAAAAATCGCTTATTCGATGACGATGTCATCTAATCCTTCGGCGGGGGCCGGATACTCTAGCTTTAGCCCTTCAAGCGTCTCGATGATTTTTTCTGAGATGATTAAGTTGCGATACCACTTTTTATTAGCCGGGACAATATGCCACGGCGCAATTTTGGTGCTGCATTTTTCGAAAGCGGCTTCAAAGGCGGCCATATAATCGTCCCATAAAGCGCGTTCGACCAGGTCGCCGGGGTTGAACTTCCAGCGTTTATGGGGCTGTTCCAGTCGCGCTTGAAAACGCTCTTTTTGCTCATCCTTTGAAATGTGCAGATAAAATTTCAAGATGGTAACGTTGCTGTCGGCCAACAAGCGCTCGAAGTTGTTGATATGATCATAGCGTTTCTTCCAAACTTCGGGCGGCACCAGGTTGTGTACACGCACAACCAAGACATCCTCATAGTGCGAGCGGTTGAAAATGCCGATCATACCGCGCTCTGGAACTGCTTGATGGATGCGCCACAAAAAATCGTGTGCTAGCTCCTCTTCGGTGGGCTTCTTGAAGCTGGTGACGTGAACACCCTGCGGATTGATACCGCTCATAATGCTGCGAATGGTGCCGTCCTTGCCCCCGGCGTCGATGGCCTGGAGTACAATCAGCAGGGCATGTTTTCCCTCGGCGTACAGCACGTTTTGCAGTTCGGCCATGCGGTCGATGTTTTTGGCAAGTAAGGCTTGGGCCTCTTTTTTATTTTTGATTTTACCGGTATTGTTGGGGTCGATATCTTTAAGCGTTACTTTTTGACCGGGCTTAATGGTGACTATCGGCATTGTTCAATCCTTTCGCAACATAGATTGGTCCAGTTAAGGAAACTGGACCAATCTGAGTGTGTTATTTACTGAATAATAACATCCAAACCAGGTTCAAAGCGCTCCCAATTGCCGTCGGCACCCTGGCACTCACTTAGTGATGAGAAGCAAATCGACAGCCAGAGTTTGTGATTGCCGGGCGCATTAAAGGCCAATCCATCTTCGTGGCGAAAAACACCGTCGATGGTGCCGTTGCTCCAACTGGTTTGAAAGGCGCCGGTGCTGGCGGTTAAACCTAAAACACCAAATGGTTTTTGTCCCTTCTCTCCCGGCAGTTTGGCCTCGATTTTCACAAAGACTTTTTCACCAACGCTGTAGGTATCGCGCCCGTCGCGAAACTCAATTTTGCCAATGACTCCATTCGCGCCCACGCTGGGTTCGGCCGGAGCCTCAGGTTCTGGCGGTGGCGGTGCTTCGGTTGGCTCAGCCGGGGGCGGGGCGACGGGGGCAGGTGCTTGCGTTGGCTCCGGTTCGGGAGTTGGGGTTTCCGTGGGTTCGGGTGCTGGCGGTTCGGTCGGTTCGGGGGTCGGTGGTTCGGTAGGTGGTGGTTCGGGGGTTGGGGTATCGACCGGAATTGCGGTAGGGGTCGGCAGGATCGAAACCGGTAGCTGCGCCACCGCTGTGGGTGTAAATGTGGGCAAAGGCGTGCGGGTTGGTTCAATGTTCGATGCGCTGCCTACGGGCAATCGCGACAGCAGCGAGCAGCCCATGCCAAATATGAGCAGTCCTGCGCCGGCCAACAGCCAGACTCGGCCAGATTTTTTCAAAAACAAAGTGCATTTCCTCCGTTGAAAATAGGTTTAGTAGGACAAATCGCTGATTTGTCTGGGTTGGAACAAGTCGCTGGACTTGTTCTACGGTTTTTATTCCTTGTGTCGTCTCATGTGTTTTACTGTTTTTGTTCCCAATTTTATATGGCGCTTCAAAGCGTACAATCGCTCAGTTTAGCACGATGCTTTTGAACTGCCAACTTCGCCTAAACCATTCTTGCCTAGACGATATGGCTGAGTATAATTGAAAACAGTGCGCCCCCGTAGCTCAGTGGATAGAGTACCGGCCTCCGGAGCCGGGAGCCTGCGTTCGAATCGCAGCGGGGGTACCTTAATTAAAAAGAGCGTCTGGCTAATTAGCCGGGCGCTCTTTTTGGTTGGTATAGAGTTACGCAGCTGGCAGGAAATCGAGCGTTTTGTAGCACAAATTGCTAATTTGTACCTCGCATTGGCCCTGGATACGAACAATTTAGCAAATTGTTCTACGAACTGCGTAACTTCTATAGGTAGTTGCTTTATTTTTTAGAAGTAACTGCTAATGATCTCCAACACCTGCTGGATATTTTCCGGATCGCCGGATTGTACACGGGTGGCGCTGGAGCGGGCGATGTTATTCAGCGCGTTAATATCGGCATCGCCACCATAGGCCACCGGAATGACAATGACCGGGTTGCGATCCTCTTTGCTGGTGTTGATCACATCCACAACTTCCTGCAATGAGGTCAGACTGCTGGTATCTTGGCCATCGCTCAGAACTACAATCGACTGAATGCGGTCGTCTTCGGTGTCGCGCGAGGCTTTGAGCACTTCAATTGACTGCTCGATGGCGTCATAGAGCGATGTATCGCCGCCCACCTCTAAAGCAGTGACCTGATCGCGAATGTTATTTTGGCCTCCTTCAAATGAAACCAGGGCCTCAACCGACTCCATACTGTTGGGATCGATATAGATAAAGCTGTTGGTGTTAAAATCGTACACACGCGGCTGGCTGTCGAAAATAACCAAGCCTACGCGGTTTTGGGCCGGCATTCCGTCTAAGAAGGCGGCGGCAGCGGTTTTGGCCTGCTCAATTTTGTCACCCTGCATCGAGCCGGAGGTATCCATAACCAGCAATACATCGGCCTGTTTCTTAACGAACTGCCAACTGGATTGAACTTGGGCGACGACTTCGGGATCGGGCACTTCTAAGACGGTAGAGGGTTGGTTGGGATCAACACCCAGTTCCGGCGAAATGGGGTAATCGACCGGCACACTGGGGTTGACCGGGCGGAAACCGCTTTCCAAAACCTTGCGCTGTACTTCTTCGCCGCGCACATATTCCGTAAACACTTTGGCCGCGGCCCGTTGTTCGTCCGTGACCCAATCGGCCTCAGGAATGGCGTAGGGGTGCTCGTGCCAAAAGGTGCCTTCTTTAGGATAGAGCGCTACCAAAGTTTCCGGGGGCTGATAGCTGGTTTTGCCCTGGTTGATAAAGATTAAGTCGTTCTCTTCCAACGCCACAAAGTCGAGATAATTGGGACCTTGGGCGATGTACTCTTTGAACTCGGTCGTTCGAGACGAGTAGTGGCGGATTAGTTCTTCAATGTTGCGCACACCTTGTTGAACATCGGGATCGTTCACTTGCTCCAGCGTCAAGCGGCGGAAGTTGGGGTCGGCGCTGTTTTGACGGGCACTGGCGTAGAATTCGGCGATGAGCGTAGATAGGGCCGTTGAACTGATGAAGGGATCGGTATGGCCGTAATAAACGGTGGTTCGGTTGCCGGGGATGTTA
>JAGRBY010000758.1 GCA_020433835.1 Anaerolineae bacterium
CTTTAACCTGCGCAACCAGGCCGAGCAGATCAAGCATCACATCGGTTACATGGCCCAGCAGTTTGCCCTGTATGGCGATCTGAGCGTGCTGGAAAATCTCAATTTCTTTGCCGATGTCTACGGTGTGCGCGGCAAAACCCGCCGCGAGCGCATCGACCGGCTGCTCAACTTTGCCCGCCTCACCGAGTTTACCGGCCGCCGCGCCGGACGGCTTTCCGGCGGTATGAAAAAGAAGCTAGGGCTGGCCTGCGCCCTCATCCATAACCCCGATATCCTCTACCTGGATGAGCCGACCACCGGCGTTGACCCCGTTTCCCGCCGTGAATTTTGGGACATTCTGGCCGGGTTGCATGCTCAAAAAACCACCGTTCTGGTCAGTACCCCCTATATGGACGAGGCCGAACGCTGCTCTCGGGTCGGCCTGATGTACGCCGGGCGGCTGGTCGAGCAGGGTACGCCGGCGCAAATTAAGGGTCTGGCTTCCGGCCAACTGCTGGAATTCAAGCCGGAGTCCGACCAACTTCAGGGCGTTGGCTTGCTGCGGCAAGTCAGCCGATTACTAACCGACCTGCCCGGCGTGCTAGAGGTACAAACCTATGGCGATTTGATGCATGTGTTTGTTGACGATCTCGACCAGCGGCAGCCTCAAATAAAAACCGCGCTGTCCGCCGGGCAAATCGAAATGGTCAATGTTCGCCACACCGCCCCCCGGATGGAAGAGGCCTTCGTCTCGCTGATTGGGCGGATGGAGGACGACAATGCGTGAAGCGTAAGTCCTAATCTATTGGCTGTATCGTTACGGATCATGCATCGTGAATACTGATTTGGATGAAACAATGCAATACGAAAACAACACTACCCCCGCCATCGAAGTTGCCAATCTCACCAAAAAGTTTGGCAGTTTCACGGCGGTCAATGGCATCAGTTTTACCGTACCACGCGGGCAGATATTCGGCTTTCTTGGCCCCAATGGCGCAGGCAAAACGACCACCATCCGCATGTTGCTCGGCCTGCTCACACCGACCAGTGGCAGCGCCCGCGTGATTGGCTATGACGTGGTCAAACAAAGCGAGACCTTGCGCCAACACATCGGCTATATGAGCCAAAAATTTAGCCTGTATAACGACCTGCGGGTTGAAGAAAATCTCAATTTTTACGGCGGCGTTTACGGCGTGCGCGGCGCAAAGCTGAAGGAACGCAAGCAAACCATCTTGGACATGGCTGGATTGGCCGGTCGCGAGCGCGAACTGACCAAAAATCTATCCGGCGGCTGGAAGCAGCGGTTGGCCTTGGGTGTTGCCATTATTCATGAGCCGGACGTGTTGTTTCTGGACGAACCAACTGCCGGGGTTGACCCGACCTCGCGCCGGGCCTTTTGGCAATTGATCTACGATTTGGCCGAGCAAGGCACCACCATTTTGGTGACCACGCACTACATGGACGAGGCTGAACATTGCCAGGAGTTAGTTTTCATTCAGCGAGGACATCTGGTGGCCCAGGGCGCGCCGGAGGAGGTCAAGGTCTCCCAAATGCACGGTGACGTGATCGAGGTTGATTGCGACGATGCCGGTCAGGCGGTCAATATTTTAAGGGATTTGGATACGTTTGAAGAGGTGGCGCTGTATGGTTCGCTGATTCACGTGGTTACCAATGACACAGACAAGCAGATTGACCTCATCCGGCACACCCTCACCGACCACGGCATTACCGTGACTACGGTTGAGCCAATCGCGCCGTCGCTGGAAGATGTCTTCATTTCCAGTGCTCGCCATGCAGAAAAAACGCTGGGGGTTAGATAGGGAGTAGCCAGTAGTCAGTAGTCAGTAATCAGTAATCGGTAGTCAAAAAATTTTGGAATCTGACGACTGAAATCTGACTACTGACTACTGCCATTTGTTCCAAAAGAGTACATTATGTTACACAAACTCAGACCACTCATCATTTTACTTATCATCGCTGGCGTTGGGGGCGGCGTGTATTGGGCCTTGTCGAACAACCCGGCTCTACTGACCAAGATAAAACTGCAGTTGGGGCTGCTCACCCCCGCCGAAGCCGCCGGTGTCTATCTGGTTTCCGGCTACATCGAGGCCGATGAGGTCAGCGTCTCGGCCCAAACCGGCGGTAAAATCAACGCCATTTTGGTGGATGAGGGCGACCCGGTGCAGGCGGGTCAGACCGTGGCTTTGCTGGATACCGCCCTGCTCGACGCCCAAACTCGGCAGGCTGAGGCCGCCATTGACACTGCTCAAGCCCAGTTAGCCAAAGTGGAGGCCGGCGTTCGGGCCGAAGAAATTGCCCAGGCCGAAGCCGCCGTCGCCGCGATGCAGGCCAATGCCCAGGCGGCTCACACTCGCTGGCAGGATGCCATCACCCTGCGCGATAACCCGCAGGAGCTTGACGTGCAAATTGAGGCCGCCCAAACCGCGCTCGACATGGCCGGGCTGCAAATTTCCGCCGCCATTCCGGCCAAAGATGCCACCGAAACCCGCTGGGATTTGCGCCAGCAGCAGTGGGAGTACGTGATGGACGAGCATCGGAAATGTATTTCCAAGCCGGAAATCGGCGTCAAAAAATGTTTCGTGATTGAGTTTCCCGAAGGGGCCAAGCAAGATGCCGGCGTGGCCTGGAATTATGCCGGGGCCGACATGTGGGAAGCCTGGGTTAACCTGAACACCGCTGTGACCCAGCAGGATAATACCCAAACCCGCCTGAACGACCTGCAAACCTTGCGCAACAACCCGCAAGAGGCCCAGGTCCAAGTGGCCCAGGCGCAGGCTGCCTACCAATCGGCGCTGGCAGCGGTAGAGGTGGCGCAGGCTCAGCTTGACTTGCTGAAAGCCGGCCCTCGCTCGGAGCAGATTGCCCTGGCCCAAAGCCAGGTAGCTCAGACTCAGGCCGATCTCGATGCGCTGTCCGTCCTGCGTGACAAGCTAACCCTGACCGCGCCAATGACTGGCTGGGTAGTCAAGAAAATTGCCAATGCCGGCGAAGTAGCTGTTCCGCGCAGTTCGCTGCTAACCGTAGCCAATCTCAATGATCTGACGTTGACCGTTTACGTACCGGAGCCGGATGTGGGATTGGTTTCGCTGGGACAACAGGTCAATGTTTATGTCGATTCCTTCCCGGGGGAGGCTTTCACCGGTATCGTCACCACTATCAGCGACCAGGCCGAATTTACCCCCAAAAACGTCCAGACTAAAGAAGAGCGAGCCAACACCGTTTTTGCCGTAAAAATCAAGCTGCAAAACAAGGGCCTTCACCTGAAACCCGGCATGCCGGCGGACGCGGCCATCAGCGGTCAGTATTCAGATTTCAGTAGTCAGTAATCGGTAGTCAGTAATCGGTAGTCAGTAGTCAGTAGTCGGTAGTCAGTATTTAGTATTAAAGGTGATTTGATGTACAAGTATAGAGATTTGAAGGTCTGGCAGCGATCAATGGCGTTTAAAGTTTGAAATTTACAAACAGACCCAGGGCTGGCCTGGCGAGGAGAAGTTTGGT
>JAGRBY010000759.1 GCA_020433835.1 Anaerolineae bacterium
GGTCACTTTAGCAGCGACCGAATCGGGCAGGTTGGCACAACGTTGATACCACACTTTTTCGAGAGCATGGCTCACGAGGGGCGCATGAATCTACACGCCCGCTTGCTGGCCGGGGTTGATGATCACCATCGGGCCGAGGCATTATTCAAGGCGCTGGCGCGGGCGCTCGATATGGCGGTACAGCGCGATGCTCGGCTAGCCGGCCAGGTTCCCAGCACAAAAGGGACGTTGACGGTATGACAAAAATTACTATTATAGATTACGGTGTGGGCAATTTCAGAAATGTGCAGAAGGCCTTTCAGGTTGTAGGCGCAGAAGCCGAAATCACCGACTCGGTTGAGGCCGTCAATCAGGCCGAAGCCATTGTACTGCCCGGCGTCGGCGCGTTTGGGGACGCTATTGACAATATTCGTGCTCGAAATTTAGAGCAGCCGATTTTGGATGCTGTCAAAGCCGGCAAACCGATGATCGGCATTTGTGTGGGGTTGCAGCTCCTCTTTGAAGAGAGCGAAGAAATAGGTCATCACATCGGATTGGGGATTCTGCCCGGAAAAGTGATCCGCTTTCCGGAAAACGAGCTAACCGTGCCCCATATGGGTTGGAACCAGATCGAGCCGGAACGAGAACATCCGCTGCTCAACGGCATCGAGCCGGGCGATTTTGCCTACTTTGCTCACTCGTATCACGCGGCACCGGCTAATCGCGAGGATATCATCGCCTGCACTGAGTATGGTCAACTATACCCGTCGATTGTAGGGCGTGATAATGTCTGCGCCATTCAGTTTCACCCGGAAAAAAGCCAGCAGGTTGGCTTACAGATTTTGAAGAATTTTATAGAATTTGCCGGTTAGAAAGGAGATAGGGAGAGAAGAGGTTGGTCAGTTTGATGGTTAGTTAGCTAGTTGGTCAGTTGGATGGATGGGTGGATGACTGGTGAACAGTCTTTGATGAAAGTGTCTGACTACTGACTACCTATATCTGACTATCGTATTCCGCTTCCCCCTTTTGTAAAATATGCATATTTATGCCGCAATTGATTTAAAGAACGGCAAGTGCGTTCGGCTGGTGCAGGGCGATCCCAATGCCGAGACTATTTACGGCGAAGATCCGGCCGCGATAGCCGAAACATGGGAAAACATCGGCGTCGATTGGCTGCACGTGGTCAATTTGGATGGCGCATTTGGCGACGCCTCGAAAGCCGCGAAAAATGTCGATGCCTTGCAAGCGATTTTAGATCGCGTCAGCGCGCCGGTACAATTTGGCGGCGGTCTACGGAAACCGGACGACATCAAACGGGCACTGAGCCTGGGTGTTAGCCGCGTCGTTATTGGCTCAATGGCAGCCGACCGTCCCCGACAGATGCTCGATATTTTGGGCGAGTTTGGTCCTGAGCAAGTGGCCCTAGGCTTGGATGTAAAGAACGGTCAGGTAGCAACGCACGGCTGGCGACAGCTGTCCGAAACAAGCGCAGTCGATCTGGTGAAGCAGATTCAAAAAGCCGGCCTCAAATATGTCATTTATACCGATATTGCCCGCGACGGTATGCTACAAGGTGTCAACCTGGAAGCCACGGTAGCCTTGACTGAAGCCGCCGAGCAAACCGAAGGTACGCATAATCGCTTTAAAGTCATCGTATCCGGTGGTGTCGCCAGCTTAGAAGATGTTAAACGGGTCAAAGCGGCTGAAGATGAAGGCAAAGCCATCGAAGGATTGATCATCGGCAAAGCCCTTTACACTGGTGCAGTTGATCTCGCGGAAGCAATGACCATCGCCCATCTATAAGTTTTTGGAGTTCATAGAGTTTTTGGAGTTAATAGAGTTGATAGAGTTTTTGGCGTTACAAACTTTTAGCCATACCTCATCAATTCCACAGACTCCACAAACTCTATAGACTCTACAAACTCTATCAACTCTACGAACTCTATAGACTCTACGGACGCTTATGATAGTACAAATTTATGCCGCAACTTCCGTAGCGGATGCATTAAAAATGGTCGATTTGGGTGTCGATCAGGTGGGCTTTGTTGCCGGAGATTACGGTGAGGTGCATGCCGAACTGACTTTTACAGCAGCCCGCGAGATTGTTGCGGCTTTGCGCGGTAAAGCAGTTTCATCGGCGTTGACAATGAGTACCGATATCGCTGAAATTCAGCGCATGATCGAGGCCGTTCAACCGGACATCGTGCACATTTCAAGCGATACCGATGCAGTAGGGGTCGAGGCTATGCGCAAATTGAAGGAATCGCTGCCGAACGGTATATCATTGATGAAGGCCCTTCATGTCGACGGGGCAGAAAGCATCGCCACTGCCCTGGCTTTTGCCGAAGTATCAGATATTTTGCTGCTCGATACCAAAGTAAAAGGCTTTCCCGGCGTTGGGGCGACCGGTGTTACGCATGATTGGAATATTAGCCGCGAGATCGTTCGCCAAGTAGAAGGTCGGGCTAAAGTTATTCTGGCCGGAGGTCTGACGCCTGAGAATGTCGGCGAGGCGATTCAGATCGCTCAACCTTGGGGCGTCGACAGTAATACCGGCACCAACATCGTCGGTGATCCGGTGGTTAAAGATATGGCCCAGGTAGCAGCGTTTGTACAACAAGCGAAGCAAACGATAAAGGCTAAATAACGGATGAATGTGACGCTTGTTTTTTACAGCTCACGGATTTGGAGATAGGATGTTAGCGAAACGCGTTATCCCTTGCCTGGACGTGAAAGATGGTCGGGTAGTGAAGGGTATTAATTTTGTTAATCTGCGCGATGCCGGCGATCCGGTTGAACAGGCGCAGATCTACGACCGCGAGGGAGCGGATGAGCTGGTATTTCTAGATATTACTGCTTCGCACGAAGGGCGCGGACTGATGCTCAATATCGCGCGGCGGGTGGCGGAAAGTGTCTACATTCCCTTTACCGTCGGCGGCGGCATCCGCACGTTGGCTGATATGCATGCTATTATCTCAACCGGCGCGGAAAAGGTCAGCCTCAACACGGCGGCGGTTCGAACCCCGCAGGTGATTAGCGAAGGTGCCAAGGCTTTCGGCAGTAATGCCATCGTGGTGGCGATTGATGCCCGCAAGCGGCTGGGCGACGAAGGCTGGGAAACCACCACCCACGGCGGTCGACAACGCACCGGGTTGGACGCCGTCGCCTGGGCTAAAGAATGCCAGGAGCGCGGCGCAGGAGAAATTTTGCTGACCAGCATGGACACCGACGGCACCAAAGCCGGTTTCGATTTGGAGTTGACGCGCGCCATCACCGACATCGTCTCGATTCCGGTTATTGCGTCCGGAGGAGCCGGGGCACTGGAGCATTTTTCCGATGCCATTCTCAAAGCGAAGGCCAGCGCCGTGCTAGCAGCCAGTCTCTTCCATTATAAAGAGCTGTCGATTCAGGACGTAAAAGATTATTTAATGACCCAAAATATCGTAGTGCGTCCGAAAAAAACGCATCGCGTCGGGACTTACATATAGAATCAATGTAACTATTCAGCCAAT
>JAGRBY010000075.1 GCA_020433835.1 Anaerolineae bacterium
CACTGTACAGCGGAATTTGCTCGGTAACGGTGCGCCGATACACCTTGAAGCCGCAGTTGAAATCGTGCAGGTGCAGCCCGCTAAAGGTCGACACCACCCCGTTGAAAATTTTCGACGGCCAGGTTTTGTCGAGGGGGTCCTGCCGGTCGTGACGCCAGGCCGCCACCAGATCGTAGCCTTGCTGGAGTTTGGCCACCATCTTGGGAATTTCCGCCGGATCATCCTGCAAATCGGCATCCATGGTGATGATGATATCGCCCCGGCTGTGTCGAAAACCGGCTACCAGCGCTGCCGTTTTGCCGAAATTCTGGTGAAAATGAATAACCCGCACAACAGGGTCTTGCTCAAACAGCGAATCTAAAACCTGCGGCGAATTATCCGTACTGCCATCATTGATAAAAATAATTTCGTACGGTTGGTTCAGGGGTGTGAGCGCAGCGGTGAGCTTTTGATGGAGTAACTTCAGATTCCCCTCCTCATTAAGCAGGGGAATAACAATTGAAATCATGAAAATCTCTTGAAACGGAATTTTTGAGTGTTGGTCGTGCGAGCCGTTCGTTATGTTGGTCACCTCTATTTTACCGCTATCGGGCATAGTCGGCAATTTACTCGATGGCCCATTCACCCAAAATGACGGCGCTTTCGCCGCTTTGATCATTCACTACGCCCAATCGCTCAAAGGTTTGGGGATGATAAAAGCCAACCAACAGCCGATATGTGCCGCGCGGCAGTTCCGGCGGCACCATCAAAACCGCTCCGTCGCGGATGACGGTCTCACGTTCCAGCACATCGCCCCAGCGCGATGACGGCACTTTGTTATCGTAAATAAAGTGATCGGCCTGGGCGATGGTGTTGTTATCGCCATCGCGTAGATGAACCAGCACTTTCGCCCCAAAAGGAATCGGACCTTGCCAAAAGACGGTCATATTAACCGCCGCTCCCGGTGCCAAAGTCGGCGGATCGAATGTATAACCGTGCAAGCGAGCGCCGCCCTCAAAATCGGCATCGAGCACGACCTCGGCTTCTTTGGCCAGGGGTCGCACACCCGGCCGGCTGGCGAGCGCCCAGACCCCGCCTTCGCCCCACAATTTATCCATTTGCCACAAAATCTGCTGCTGTAAATACCCATCGTAGCTGTTAAACAGCCAAAACTCTTGCGTCACCAGCCACACGCGCTGATTTGCGGCCAACACGGTGTTAAAATCTTCGGCGGTTTCAAGCCACAGCGCGCCGCTGTAGCGATCGCCCAGTTTGCCGTCGGGGCGCACAATAAGTTTGGGCGATGACTGCACCAGGTAGTAATCATTCCGGTCGAGATAAATTAAACTGGCCGGCGGGTGCATCGTCATAACCTGGTCGCCTTCTGATATATTGTCGCGCACGTGTTTAAAGGCCTGGTCATAGCGATCCCACCCGCTGCTGCCGCTGTTAAAAATGTACTCAAGGGGCGGCCAAAAGAAGAGCGTCAGCAGCAGCGCCAACCCGACCGCTTTGCCTGCCTGCCAAACCTGCCGCCGACTGCCCGGCCAGCGAATAAGCCCCACGATCTCGCGACAGCCGTGAGCGCCCAGCAGCAAAAAGACCCCTTGTATTTGCATCAACAAATAGCGCGATCGCTGCCAGTGCGGCGCAATTACCAGCACCAGCACCGCCATCACAGTGATAAAGATACAGCCCAAAAACAACGCGCCGATATCCTGAGGGCGATGTTTTCCGCGCCGCCATCGAACTAAACTGACGATAAGACCGGCCAGGGCGATAACCAAAATCGGCCCGTGCGGCGGTTTAAAAAAATACGTGCCATAGGCTTCCCAGCCGTGCCCCAAATCTGAGGGTATTTGTAAGAATTTATCGCCCAGGGCATCAACTTTGGCATCGAGACCCTGTGCTTCCTTTTGAAACTCAACGGTCGGCGGCGGTTGAAAAATAACGCCTGAGGATATCGCCAGGGCAAAAACAATCAGCAAAAATGCGCTATCGCGCAGCAGCGCTTTATGCCGGGTCATACCCTTCATCCACCACAGCCCAAAACCGGCCACAAACCAGGCCGGCATCAGCACCACCGTCGAAAAGTGGGTCAGCAGCGTCAACCCATAGCTCACGGCAAAGCCCAGCCGATACCGGGTCGAGTTGCGGGTCAACCCCCACCACAGCAGCAGCACCGCCAGCAAACCGAGCCACTGGGCCAGCGTAATCATCCGAACCCGCCCGCTCCACTCGACCGACTCCAGACTGATGGCCAGCCACAGTGCCGCCAGCACGCCCACCCAACGCGAGCGCAGCACAGTTGCTCCCAATTTGTAAACCGTAACCACAGCCAGCGTGCCAAAAATAACCGCCGGCCAGCGCCCCATCGCTTCACTAAAACCGAGCAGCCAGAACAGCCCGCCGCTCAGGTAAGAGTAAATCAAGCCGGGATCATAGAGAAGCCCGGTCGGATAGCGCGGCAGGCCCGTCTCGGCGATAAATTTAGCTGCGGCCAGCGTAAAGAATTCGTCGATGTGGTATTGAAACAGCGTCAAAAAGCGCAGCCGAACGGCAAAGGCGACAATAATCACCAGCAAAATGGGTAGATTGGTGAAAAATGATGGATGGACCTTTGCTGACTTTCTAGATTTTTCACCCCCCTTTGGGGGGCTGGGGGGACTAAACCCTGGCTCTTGCCTCTTGGTGGTTGGCTTTAACGGTTGTTCGATATTCATTGGGGCGTATTGGATAGTCTAATTTCAACGGCGTTATCGGCAGGTCGCAGCGGGCCGACTCCGGCAACAGGCAGCCGTGTGCCGTCCATCGGGCGATACAGGCCGGCCAGCAGCGTGTAATCGTTGGGCGAAACATCGGCCGGCAGAGCAAGCTGATGGCGGCTCAAAACGATATCGCCGGGTTGCCAGGCCGAGGTCGGGAAAAAGCCGCCGCCGGGTGGCACGTCACTCTGGGCGCTCAGTTCACCGGCCGGGTTGATCAGATGGAGGAAAGCTGTGAAATTGTCAGCGGGCGTACTTACAGCTTCCCAATATAGCGTAACATCGAGCTGTGCATCCTGCTGCTCGACGTCATAGCCGATAAGACGAATCTGCTCATCAAACGTTGCGTCCACCTCATTCGCGCCGACATAAACCGGCCACTGCTCCGGTTCGAGGCGCAGCGTGGTTATCGCGCCGGGAATATTCTCACCGGCCAGGTTGCGCACCGGCAGCGGCGTCAACGTATCGGGCAGAAAAAGGCCGACATCCAGCCGCAGCAGAGCCGGTGTGGGCAAATCGTCCGGCAAATCGAGCGTTCGGGTTTCGCGGATAACCTCGCCCGGTCGCCAACTGCTGGTGGGGCGGGTGCTATCCACCGGCGGGCCATTCACCAACGCCACCCGCTCATCGCCCAAAAAGGCTTGCAGGCTGATATGCGCATCTTGATCGATGGCTCGTAGGGCCTGCCAGTACAATGTCACCGCCGGGGTATCGCCGGGGTGAAGCTGATCCGGTTCGATTTCATAAGCCAGCAGGCGAACGTGATCATAATAGGTGTGCTCCAGCGGCGTAGCCGATGCCGGAATCGCCTCGGCTGCCAGTCGAGCGAAGGCCACCGCCGGTTCCACGCGTTCGAGCGTGCCGTTGGCCGCGACATCGACAGCCGACCAACCGGCGGCAAAGTCAAGCGTTTGCCAGGCCGCATCGGGTGCCTTGACCCCCACCTGAAGATCATACAATCCGGGCGCTAGCTTCAAACTGGACAGATTGCAACTGCTCTCGACGATTTCGCCGGGGGTGCGGGCTGCTTGCTCAAAACCAGGGCGTGTGTTGCACGCCAGCCAAGGGCCATACTGATTAGCGTTAATCCACAACCGAATGGCGACCAAACGCTCGCTATCGCTGAGGTTCTCCCAGATGAGGCGAACAGTGACCTCGTTTTCAGTCTCTTCCCAACGATAGCCAAACAGGCTCATTTGGCCGTCAATCATAGCAAGTTGCGGATCGGCGGGAAACTGAATAGGGTTAGGATAAATTTGCGCGTAGTCAATTCTGTCTATCGTAATGACTTTCTCCGGGCGAACATGCTGCTCAAAGTAACGAATAACACCGGGGCTGGGATCGAGTTTGCGCTGTGACTGTTGAATGTAAAAGATGATTTTATCGGCGCGAACCCATTCGCCCTTGGCATCAAGGTTAAGGCGGGTGCCTTTGAAGCCGACCAGATAATGGAAAAAACGGCTGGCCACCACCATCGACTCCGGGTTTTCTTGGCTTTGCAGATAATCGGCCACCTGGTCCATACCCTCGCCCCAACCGACGCGCGTGAGTTGAACGGCTACCGGTCCACCACCGGCCAGCGGGTTGAAGTAAGAAAAGTAGTAAGGATGGAAGGGCAGGGCCGTTGCCAGTTGAATCGCCAGCAGTGCGCTGCCGGCCAACCATACCCGCTGCGGTGGCCAATGAAGCCGCTGAGCGAATTGCAGAAAAGCAGCCGCCGCCAACACGTTAAGCGCCGGAAAGGCGGCCATCAAAAAACGATCCTGTTTGTGGCTGCCCAGGCTCATGCCGCCCATATACAGCGCGGCGTAAGCCAGTATAGCCCACAACCCCGGCTCATCGAGCCAGGCCCGCCATTGCGAAGGCGGCGACCACCGCCGGCGAATTAACAGCCATATCCCCAACAGCAGGCCGATCAACATCAGCGGCGTGGTGCGTAGGATAAAGATGACCGGATAGAAGATGAGACCGGGGTCTTCATCTAAAACCGTTTGACCCAGGAAAAAGATTTTAACCCCCTCCTCACCGACCTTGCCGACCAGGTAGTTGGCCATCAGCCGAAACGTTGGGCCGGGGACGGTCCAGGTGGCGGGCCACAGGGCAATAAACGTGGCGATAGCCGTCGCCAACCAGCCGAGCATCATTAAGATAGCCGTGCGCAGGCCGGTAATCCACCGCATCTCGGCGCGGAGATGCCACATGAGGCTAATGACGCCAAACATCGGCAGCAGCACTAGCGCTTGCGATTTGGTGAGCCAGGCCAGTCCGCCAAAGATGCCGGAGATGAGAAGATGGGGCCAATAGCGCTGCTGTCGGTGGGCGGCGATGAGTGCCAACAGCGAAACCATCATCAACCCGGTCAGCAAGCCCTCAGCCCGATTGACGCGGCTGTCGCTGAGGTAGAAAGGATCGAGGCTGATGAGAATTGCGGCCAGCAGGGCTAACTTCTGACCAAACAGTTTGCGCAGATAGAGAAAAATGGCAACGACCAGCAGCGTGTTGGTCAAGACTACCGGAAAACGCTGCAGCCAGAGTGTATCGGTGCGGTCCCACTCGTGGACAAGCAGGTACACCCCGCCATCTCCAAGCCAACTGCCCTGCAAAACCGAACGGTAGAGCGAGGCCAAAAACAGCCATAGCGTTTCCAGCCACACCGGATATATGCCGGGATAGCCATCACCAACGAGCGTGCCGGGCAAATCGCCCGCCAGCAGCGCCTGATAAAAAGCAACAGCCCAATCCCAGCGGTCCGGCTCATCGACCACCCGAAAAACATTGAGCGAGGTCAATCGCACCGATGCGGCCAGGATGAAGACAAAAAGGGTTTCAATATGAAGTTGATATTTTTGTAAAAGGGTACGTTTTTGCATCACATTAAGTTTATAGAGTTGGTGGAGTTGAGAGTTTAGGGAGTTAGGGAGTTTATGGTTACGGGGATTGTAAAATGATCGTCGCCGTTGGGCAAAGTGAGGCGTTCGCCCGTTTCAACGCGGTAGAGTGCCAACAGTAACGTATGCGGCCCGGAGCCGACATCAGCCGGAATATCCAGTGCGATGGGGTCGATCAGGACCTCGCCAGCGGCCCAGGTGGTCGTGGGAGCGCTCCCATTTAGCGGCATGCTGTCTCTTTGGGCGATAACCTGTTGTTGAGCATCAAGCAGTTGGGCGGTTAAGGTGTAGTCGACTTCGATCAGATTATCGGCTTGCCAGACCAGTTCAATGTCGAGCGGTTGGCCGGAGGTGACAGACAACGTCGATGACTCGATCTCCGGTTGGCGCAGCCCCAGCAGTTCTATACTTTCACCGAAAGATGTATTCGTTACCAAATCAAGCGATGGCGGCTCGAAAATGCGCGGTCGGCCATCGACAGCGATGGCAAGGAGTTCGATGGGCATCGTCTCGCCAAGTTGGGCGGTGAGCCGGTAGTCGCCCGGTGGTACGTTGGATGGCAGGGTTAAGCGCCACGGATCGCGAATGATATCGCCGGACTGCCAGCGGTCGGTCGGGAAATTGCCCGCCGCCGGGCTGCCGTTCCAGGCGGCGCGAGACGTGCCGACGGCATCGAGCAGGGCCAGTTCGATGGGATGATCAGCGTCAATAGTCTGTAGCGCCTGCCAGTAGAGCGTCATTGTGCGAGTCTCGCCGGGCTGCCAGGGTGTGGTAGGTGGCGTGTCCGTTAGCCCCAGTAGTTTGACTTGACCATCGAGAACCTCGGCATCGATGGTCTCGGTCAGCGGTAGATCGGTGATGGGGAGCGGCTGCGCAGGCCGATCGACTTTGACGTGGACGTCCTCCAGCACCAGCGGGAAGTCGCCAACACGTTCGCCGGTGGCCGGGCGGTCGATCCAGGCTTTGAGATAATAATCGCCCGGCGGCGTGCCGGGCCAGAGCGTCAGCGTAAAATCATCGCGGGCGACCATGCCGTCCTGCCACTGCTCAAACGGCACCCGCGCTTCGGTGCCGAGCGGCTGGCTCTGGCCCCAGATTTCGCCATTGTAATCGGCCAGGCCAAGGCCAATCGGTTCAGCGGGTGCTTTGCCTTGCCACTCCCAGTATAGCTCGATGGTTGGATGCTGGTCGGGGCGTAGGGCATCGAGCCGGTCGCCGGAGTTGCCTAATAGGTTGAAGCCCAACAACTCGGCTTGACCGACTAATCGAGCATCGTTTTCAATAATGTGTTGTAGATGAAGCGACGGGTAAATCCAGGCGTAATCCAGACCGTTGAGCGTGACGACGTGAGCCGGCGGGACAGCCCGATAAAATTGCAGTGCGCCGTTGGTGGGCAGTTCGCGCTGAAGCTGGTTGATATAGAGGATGACGTAATCGGCGGCGAGGCCGGGTTTGGGCGTGCGCGAAATTTTGGCCTCGTCGATTTTGTAGATGGCGTGGCCGTCGAAGTAGGGTTCAAAAGTGGTGCTGTACCAGGCGACGGCGTCGGTGCTGTGGGCATCGGGCTGAGCGTTGAGCCAGCGGGCCGCCGCATCCATGCCCTCGCCCCAGCCGACGATGATCATTTCGGCCGCTTTCGGCCCGCCGCCGAGCAAACGGTTGTAGTAGGTGAAGTAGTAAGGGTGGGTGGGAAGTACAAAGAAAATCTGAGCGATGACTACGATTGCGATGAGGAAAGGCGTAGGGTGTAAGGTGTAATTTTTAATTCTTAATGCTTCAGTCTTCATTATTAATTGAATTTGGGTGTAGCCGAGGGCAGCGAGGGTGATGAGGGCCGGGAAGGCGGGCAGGATGTAGCGATCTTGTTTTTTGCCGCCGATGGTGACGAGATAGGCGAAGGCTAAGGCGAAGGCGAGCAGGATAACAATGAATTGTGAATTGTGAATTGTGAATTGTGAACTTTTTTTGCGGAATAGCGATAGGGCGATACTGAGTGCGAGCAGCAGCCAGCCGAGCCAGATGATCGGCGTTGTTTTGAAGAGAGTGACGATGGCGTAAAAGCTGAGGCCGGGATCGGGTACGGGATGGCCGAAGAAGAAGCTGCCTTTTTGGTGGGGGCTGCCGGAGGCGCGTAAGGCATCGCCGGCAATGGCAAGCGTGCGGCCAATCGGATCGACCCACATGGCCGGCCAGAGCAGGACGAAGATGACTCCGGCGGCGATGGACCAGATGGCGACATCGATGATCGTGGCGCGGAGGGCCTGGAGCCAGGTTGGCTGGTGGCGCAGATGCAGAATCAGGATGGTTACGGCGATGAAGGCTCCTAAAAAGAGCGATGGGTATTTGCTGAGAAAGGCGAGGCCGCCGAAGATGCCGGAGAGAATTAAGAATGGAGATGGGGAGATGGGGAGATGGGAAGATGGGGAGATGGGAGATGGAGGTAGGGTGCGAAGGAAGGTGAGGAGGGAGAGCCAGATGAAAAGGGTGACTGGGCCGTCGTGGCCGAGAATGCGGGTTAGGGCCAGGATAAAGGGATCGAGGGCGATGAAGAGGGCGGCCAGTAAGGCGGCGGGACGACCGAATATGGCGCGGCCCCACCAGAAGGTGAGGATGGCGGTCAGGGTGGCCAGCAGGACAATCGGCAGGCGAATAAGCGGGAGGATGGCCGGATCGAGCGGATCGAAGGGGACGGTGGCCAGAAAATCGGTGAGGGGGCCGGGGAAGCCCTGGCGGGCGTACTCCAGCAGCAGGCCGATGCTGCCGGCCCACATGGTGGTTACACCGGGGGCGGGGCTGTCGAAGGTCGCGGCCCAATCGGCGCGGGCCAGGGCATCGAGAAATAAAATGGCGCGGCCAAACCACGATTTCGGTTCGTCGGCGGTCAGGAAAAGATCCAAATTGAGGATACGGGGGCTGAAGGCGACCAGGCCAACCAGAACGGCCAGTAGAAGGTCGCGTTTGTGACTGAGAAACGTTTTCATAGCTGAAAATTCTGGCATACTATCGTAGAAAAGCAAGTTGTAAACAATGGCGTTGTCGATTCCTTAGGGCAGTGTCAGGTCGGGAATGATGAGCGCGTTTTCGCCGCTGGTATCGTTGATGACCGGCAGTCGCTCTATGGTGATGGGGGAGTACATGCCAATCATGAGGCGATATTGACCGGCCGGTAAGTCGGGCGGAACGTCGAGCCGAATGGTTTCTTTGATGGTTTGCTCCATCGGCCAGCGCGAGGTAGGGACGTGACCGTCATAGGGTTGGTGATCGGCGTTGATGACGGTGTTGTTGTCGCCGTCTCGGACGTGAACGAAAATGGTGAAATCCTCAGCAAAAGGGCGCAGCGTGTGCCAGTAGAGCGAGAGATAAAGCGTGTTGGCGTCGGTTTGGGTGAGGTCATAGCCGGTTAGTTCGACCTGATCGCCAAACTGGGTCTGGGTTATCGTGGTTGGTTGGGTGTGGGCGATGGGTTTGGCGATGAAAACTTCCGTCTCCTGATCGTACAACCATAGCGCCAGATAATGGCCTTTGGCCCATTCGATAAAGCCGGGCGTGGAGCGTTTGAAGCGGACAGCCGTGGGCGTTATCAGTTGGCAATCGGTTTGGGTGGCGGTGTCGATGAGCATCGCTTCGGTTAAATTGCCGCTGCGCAGACGGGCGCTGGAGGCTTCGGCCAAATTGGGCGGCACGGGGCGATTGACTACGAAGGCCAGGGTGGGATCATCGCTGATGAGGCAGTCATCAGGCGCGGTGAAACGGGTGATGAAGTCGACCAACACCTGCTCGGAAGCGGCGAGGTACTCGGTTTTGTCACGGCTGATGGCGGCGTAGACCTGGCCGGTTTGCCAGACGTAAACGGCCAATAAGACGACCAGCAGAACCGCGCTCGCCAGGGCAATCAGGCGGTGCTGCTGACGCACCGTTCGGGCTTGCTCGATGAGCCAGGCGGCCCCCAAGCCGGCGATAATCGCCAGCGGCGGCAGGAGCAGGGGCAGATGCTTGTCGCGCAGCGGAACCTGAATTAAGGTGAATACAGCCGCCAGCAGAAACCAGGCCAGTACAAACCAATTTTGCTTCAGTCGCCGGCGCATCGCCCATAAGCCGATGATGGCGAATAGGGTTATCACGCCGTTGCTCCACAGGAAAGACAACGTAAAAAGAAAATTGTTGGTTTCGCCCTCATACGCTGTGCGGCTGGCAAAGCGAAAGAGAACGGCTTGCTCGAACATCGCCGGAATATCATAAGGGGCGATGAGCAGCAGCAGCGGTAGGGTTAAGGCAGCGCCCCAGATCAGGCCATCGACGATAACCCCGCGCCAAAATTCGCCGGAGTTGAGTTTGACACCGTTTTGCAGGTGTCGAGCCAGAATCATCAGCCCGATCAGACCGATAACGTAGGGCGACAAAATTTTCAACATCAAGCTGATAATCAGCGTTACCCCGGAGGCCACCAGCCACAGCCGCCTGGAGCGGTTGTTATCGCTCCATACATAGAAAGCAGCACAGGCAATCGATAGGGCGGCCATGCTGATCGAGGGGATTTCGGTGAGGACAGCGCGGGAGCCGCGAAAGAATTCCGGTTCTAAAGAGACAAAAATGGGGGCCAGCAGTCCGGCCCACAGCCCGCCCAGCCGCCAGGCGATGAGGCCGACGGCGACCAGGCCGAGCATCGTAATGAGACTCATCAAAATTTGCAGCGCGGCCACGGTGCCGAACAGCCGCCACGTCCAATCCATCATTAATGTGTAAAGGGGGGGGTAGCTGACAAAAATTTCGCTGTAGGGCTGGTAGCCGCGAGCTAGCATTTGGACAAACAGGACGTGGATACCTTCGTCATAGGTCCAGCGCATGTTTTGCAGAAAAATTAAGCGCAGCCACAATGAAGCGGCGATGATTAGGGTGAGCAGTGCCGCAAACAACCACGGGGCTGATCGGGTAGCGGGAGCGGATTTTTCTTCAACGAAATAAGGTTGTTGGGTTTGGTCAGTGAGTTTCAAGGGGTAACCACCGTGGTATCTTCGAGCGGGAAACGGGTAACTTCCGTATCGATATTGGTATCCATCAAGCGGACAACCAGTCGATAGTTACCGGGCGGGGTGGCGGGCGGTAGATGCAGCGTGCCCTGCCACTCGACAAGTGTATCGGTTTGCCATTGCAGAGCAGAGGCCGGTTGCCACTCGCCCCACAGCGCACCCTCTTTTTCTAAGGTGATGGCGAAGGTCTCATTATCGGGCAGTTGGCCGAGAGGCAGCATAAATAGGGTCAAATGGGCATCAGTTCCGGCCTGTAACGGCGGAAGGGGATCCCAACTGTAGCCGAGGAGTTCGGCCCGGCCTTCAATTTTTTGGTTGCCGCTGGCCTTGGTTTGCATCACCGGAGCGGGATAAACCCACACATACGGCACATCTTGGTAGCGAACCTGAAAGACAGGCTCTTGCCGGCGAAAGTAGTTGACAACGGGCAGGCTGGGTTTTTGGCGCTGTTCCTGGTTGATGTAAAAGATAACGTAGTTGGCCTGAAGCTGTCCCTGCCCGTCGGAAGAGAAGCTGGTGGTTTGGGTATGCAGGTAGGGTTTGACCATATCGCTATACCAGGTTGAAACCGTAAGCGCCGAGGCCTCGGGTTGGGCGTTGATCCAGGCCGCGGCTTGCTCCATGCCCTCGCCCCAGCCGACCGGCACATGGTTGGCGGCGCGGGCAAAGCCGCCCAGCAGCGGATTGTAGTAGGTGAGCAGGTAGGGGTAGTGGGTCATCGCCAAAATGGCTTGAATGAAGATAAGCAATACGATTAGAAGGGGTAGACTCAAGATGTGGGCCAGCGCGTGATGCTTGATATAAGGGCCGATTTTCGCCAGCAGCCAGACCCAGCCCAGACCGGCCACAAGCATAACTGCCGGAATAACGGCCATGCCGTAGCGATCAAGTTTTTTTGGGCTGATATTGGCGACAAAGAGTACATAAACGATATAGATGAGCAGCGTGATAACCAGCGAAACCGTTATTGGGCTGCTCCTGCGCCGACCCCGCCACAGCCAGATAAGGCCGGCAGCCAGACCGATGACCGTGAGCGGCGTTAAGCGAAAGGCGAGAGCGTAGGGGTAAAAACGCCAGCCGGGATCGTTGCTGATGTGGCCCAGAAAGAAGGTTTCATGCCCCTCACCGATTTCGCCGACGTTAAAAGAGTCGTTGAATGTACGTTGTAGAGTTTCGATGGGAGCCACCCAAAGCGCCGGCCATAAAATGGTGAAGGTAAGCAAGGCAACGGCTCCGGTTATAGCAATGGCGATTAGCCAAAATCGCCACTGTTTGTCGTGGAGGACGCCGACAACCGCCATGAGAAACAGCCATGGTAAAATGATCGGGCCGGGGATTTTGGTGAGGATGGCCAGCCCGGCCATAACACCGGCCACAATGACCATTGACCAGCGATGCTTTTGCCACAGCCGGGCAAAGGCCAGTAACGCGAGCATCATAAAAATCGCGGTGGCGGCATCGCCGTTGACAATGCGGGAATGCGCGGTGAAAAAGGGATCGGCGGCTAACAACCCGGCGGCGAGGATGGCCGGCCACTCACCGAGCAGCGGGCGAGCCAGCCAATACAGCCCCCCCACTCCCAGCGCCGTAATGATCACCGGCGAGAGCCGCATTAGCCCAATGAGCGCACTAATATCGGCCATCTGCTCAGTCACAAACGTCGGTAAATCGGCGGAACCGGCGGCCAGATAGGCAAACCACAGTATAATCGCCTCGATCCAGGTGATGGTGATACCGGGGTGAAAGTGCCAATAGGTATCGGCCAGATTACCGCTGTGTAAAGCCAGCAAAAATTGCCCCGTGCCTTCCACCCATTTGATCTCATCGATGGTCATGAAATCGCCTAAATAGGGCAGCCGCAGCAACAGGGCTATAAGAAACAAGCCCAGGCCGACAAGCGCAGCCTGGGTTATCGATAAATCACCGGGCCTGATCGAGGCAACCGGTCGTGTTTGAGGTTTAGCTTGTTTTGTCAGGGACCCCTGCTTTAGCATAGTACGCTCAATACTTTAGAAACAACAAATTGTTCTCGAACTGTGTAAGGCATGGTGAGTTAATATCTCTTACGTGTAAATTCGGAGTCTATATCAATTGATGATTTTGGCAAAGCGGTCATCAGAAGGTGTATTTCATTATTGTGGCGAACCCACAATCTCGATTTGGCCCACAACCAGGAGCGTGTCCTCTGTCGTTTGGTCAAGTGGTAGACAGCTTTCCGTTTCAGCAGAGCAAACCGACAGCGCGAGATCGACGGTGCCGGGGCGTATAGCCGCCGGCAGATCAACCCGAAAGGTGTCTCTGACCTGCTCATTGACCTGCCACCGCGCCGGATCGAATAAACCGGCGAAGAACGGATGCGTTGTTTGATAGAGCGGCTCACCCGTGGTTGAGTCGAGCAGGGTCAGCGTGACGACCGGCCTCTCCGGCAGCGGTGCTTCGAGCTGCCAGAAAAGGGTAATAAAATTGTCACCGGCGGAATTCCAGGGTTGATCGCTCAGGGTCAGGCCGCGCAGCCGAAGAGGGCCGAAGGGGGCATCCGTCGCTGAGGCCATTGTGTTGAGCGGCTCTTTTTTGCCGAAGTAGACAAAGGTTTCGCTTTGGGCTTGCAACCCCAGGTAGTGATCGGCCAGCCAATCCATCAGGCCGGGAATTTGGGCAAAGCGCGGGCTGACAACGGCCACCACCTGACAATCGTAACTTTGGATGGCTTGGATTAGGTCAGGCAGGGCTAGATGTCCGGTATCAACCCGCGTTTGGGAAACTTCGCCCAGTTCAGGCGGCGGCAGGCGGTTGGTTCGATACAGAAAAACCGGGTTATCGGCAATAACACAGTCGTCGGGGGTGGAGATGTGCTGAATAAAGTCGATGGCGATGGGGCGTTCAGCGTTATCTTGATTATCTGCGGCCTCTTCTTCTGTTAATTCTGCCGTTGCGGCGAGCGCATTGTTGCGTGCCACCGCATTTGAAATGTCCCAGCCGCAAATCGCCAGAGCCGCCAAAATAATCACTACCATCGCCGCTGTCCGGGGCGACTTGGCCTCGGTTCTCAGCTGCTTCAGAAAGTTGATGATGTGGGCTACCGCCAACCCGGAATAAACGGCCAGAACCGGCAAAAAGATGGGCAGATGTTTGCCGCGCAGCGGTACGTGAAAGTTCATCGAGATCCAGGTGAAGAGTAACCAGGCTAGCAGCAGCCCATAGGTACGAAGATCGCGGGCGATGACAAATACCAGGGCGTAGAGGCTCAGGGTGATAAGGCCGGCGTTGCTAAACAGAAATTCGATGATGGTCCGGCTGGGCGAGTCGTAGGGATTAAGGTCTGTTTCGCGGGAGACGACACGCATACCGATGACTTGTTGGAGGAAGGCGGGGAGATCGAACAGAAAGATAGGCAGAATGAAGACAATGATAAAACTGCTGCCTAAAATGATGAGATCGACCAAGAGCGTTCTATAGTTGGCGTGCAGGCGCGATCGAGCGCCATCGAAATCGACATGGCGAGTGGCAACAACCAGCGCCACAAACGGAACGGCATAGAACGGCAAAATTTTCAGCGACAGACTGAGGGCCAGCACCCCGCCTGAGAGAACCAGCCACAGCCGTCCGCCACTACGCCGATATTTTTCGGCCAGGGCTACGGCCACCACCGCCAGCCCGACGGAGGGAACTTCGCCCATCACGTCGATGGAGGGGATAAAGTAGGCGGGTGTGAAAGAGAGAAAGATACCGGCCGCCAAACCGGCCAATCGGTTGCCGTATGCGGTACCCAGATAGATAACGGCCAAAACGCCAGTCAGGGCATAGGTGGCCATCACCAGTTGGAGGGCTTCAGCCTGATGAAAAATCTGCCAGGGTAGCCCCAGCGACCATAAGAAAAAGGGCGGGTAACTGACAAAAATTTCTTCGTAAGGGGTGTAACCGGCGGTCCATAGTTTGCCCCAAATGAGATGAATACCCTCATCGTAGTTGTAGGCTTCGTTAAGCAAAGCGATGCGCCAGCCGTAGGAGATGAGCATAAGGACGAGAATGGCGGCGAGAAAAAGGATATTTAGGCGCTGTGATCCGGTTTTAGGGTTTATGTGCACAATCAGGCTGCTGTCTTTATTGAGCATAGATGCGGGTGCCCAGTAGTTCTTTTTCATGCGGAAAATTGGTGGTCACCCAACTGCCAACGTCGTTAAAAGGCTGATAATACTCGCGTTTTGAAAAAACGATAGTTCGACACTGGCCTTCGATGATTAGGGTGGCCAACTCTTTGTCGGTCAACAACCCTCCTTTTAGTCGGGCCTCGGATAAGCCGACCAGCGAGGGTGTCGGCAGCCGGTTGGCGACGATAGCCAGGGCGGCATCATCAATAATGACGCAGGCATCGCTGCTGGTGTGTTGATCGATGAAGGCGGCAATTTCGTCACGTTGTTGAATTTGTTGGTAGTCGGTTTGGGTGTCGACCTCACGCAGCAAATAGGCCTCGAAGCGATGGTAGCTGATAAACGCGTAAAGTATGAACAGGCAGAGGGCGATCAATATGCGGTGGGTTGTTGCCTGAGGCCGCTGCGTATATTTTTGGCGATACACTGTGGTGATGCGAGCAGCGAGTTGCACCAGCCCCCAACCGCCGATAATCGCCATGGGCGGCAGCAGTATGGCTGCGTCGACCAGGCGCAGCGTGGGTTGAATCGTCAATCCGCCGGCGCTGAGCGCTAGCCAGATGACAATTAACCACAGCGGATGATGAGGCTGGTCGTAAAGTTGGGCGATGCCGTAGACTGTAAAAAGAAAGAGCCAAATATTGAACCCTAAAAATTGGCCCATAATCCCGAAATTGGCGGCTATATCGAGGGGCAGGTTGCTCCACAGCGTTAGATGATTTTTTAACACCACGTTGAGTAAGACATCTGGCGTTGTTAGCCCCAGGCCGATGAGCAAGGCCGCGACAGCTCCGATGAGCCACAATCCCAGCGATTTTAGCGTCAAGGGTTGAGGCTGATCGCTGTGGGTTTTTGGGAAAATAAGATGCAACAGCGTAACAACACCCACAACCCAGGCTGAAATCGAGATAAACAGGGCTATCAGGCTGATAAACCCACCGGCGACAAGCCAGACTATCTGCCCACTGCGCTGATAACGCTGCATCATAACCAACGATAGCAGGGCGATACCCGTCGCCGGGATAATGGCCACAACCATGCCAACTTCGTTGAGGAAGGTGGTGGCCGTGCCCAACAGAAAAACCGCCGCCAGAGCAGACGTGCGTCCGGCAGTGTAATCGGCTGCTGCCGCGACGGCGCTGAGGAGCACTATTCCAAACAAGGCGAAAACGAGTTTTATGGTGGAAACAGATAACCCTAAGCTACCTAGCCATCCGATGAACCCGATGAACAAAGGGCCGGACAGCGTGAAAATTTGGGTGTAGGGTTGGTAGCCCTGGGCGATAAAACGGCTAACTTGCAGATTGATGCCTTCATCGTAGCTAAGAGGCAGCCTGAATAGGAGGAAAAGCTGGAGAAGGAGATAGGCTAAGCACAGCGCAACAATCAACCCCCGGCTGGTTTGCCGCAGAATCGGCAGGTCGAGTGTGTGTCCCTTGAGTTGGCTGCGCATTACAGCCCTAGATCGTCCAGAATAACGGCGTTTTCGCCGGAAATGTCGTTTACAACTGGAACGCGTTCTGAGTTAAGTTCGGGTACGTATAGGCCCACATAAAGACGATATTGGCTGGGATCGGTCTGGATAATTTCGGGGGGCAGGTTCAAAATGGTGCCGGTCGGGATGATATCTTCCTGCCACTCGATGCGCCATTTGGACATTTGAATGATATTGTCGTAAGGCAGAAAATCGGCTTGGGCTACAACATTGCCTGCTTGATCGCGTAGGTGGACAAAGACTTTGTAGTTAAAAATAGGGTTGCCCGGCTGCCAGAAGAGGGTTAACCTCAAGTCCGTACCGTCTAACTCCGTTGTATAGCCGTCTAACCGAACCTGGTCCGAGAAATCGGCCCGGACTTCAACATCCGGGGCAGTGGCCATAGGCCAATGTTTTTCATCGCGCTCAACAAAGATTAACACATCGTCAACGCGATCGACCAACTGCATTTGGTGCAGTATCTCCTGGCTGAATTTGGCGCTGTAATTGACGGTCAGCCGTTTTTCATCAACCACAAACCACAGTCTATCGGGCTGGTTTATAACCCGGTAAAAATCTTCGACAGTATCGAGGTAAAGGCCGCCGGCGAAATAATCGACTTTTTGACCGGTTTCATCTTCAATATAGCGAGGTTTGTGCTGGTTGGCGTAATAATCGGGAGCCGCGTAATAGAGATAAACGGGCGGAGGCAGCACCGTTAATACCCGGTCGCCGGGGGCGATATACTCTTCCATCAGTTTTAGAGCCTGGTCATAACGGTAAGTCTCGTTATCTTCACCAAAGAGCAGTTGGTTGACGGCCGGCCACTGCTGCGCTAACAAACCAACCAGTAAAAGTACCGTTAGGCCGGCCGGCAGCCACGGTTGTGGACCGGCGCGGTTGACGTAGGCCCGCACAAAATCGAACAAAGTCAGTGCCCCATAGGCCATCGCCAAAATTAGATACGGTAACAATAAAATGAAGTTGTGGCGCTCGTCACGGACGCTGCTGGGAACCAAAACATACAGGATAAGGAAAACTATGATCATCTGAATGACAATAAAAAGAGCAGCCCAATCGACCTGGCTGAGGCTCCGCCGTCGGGCTTTGACGATCAACCTGACTACGCCCATGCTCGCAATCACCGTTAAGAGCACGTTTTCCGCTGATAAGAAATAGATGACGAAGTTTCGGGGCAATCGAAGATCGAACAGCGCCCGGATAATGTTCAGCCAGACCGAAGCTTCTTCTTGCCACTGTTGTACTTCTCCGGCTTCCCGGCCGAACCAAAGCCCGAAGCCGCTAACAAGCAGAAGCGCCACACCCAGACTAAAAATTCGCGACCATCCTTTTGCCTGGCGAAGATTCGGTCTGTTCATCAATCCATCGACAACAAAGTAGGCGAGCAGCAGCGCCGGCACAATAACAATTGTAACCAGGTGAGAAAAGAGCATAACCAATACCGCTATCGGCAGCAGCGCAGTCCATTTAGAGCGGAATTGGGGGGTAATGAGACTCAGCCAGCCCACAAAAATAACCCCATAAACCGAGAGTTCGGCCATGGTATACATTCGGGCGCGACTACCCCACAAAATGGCGGTTGGCAAAATGGTGAAAGCGGCTGCGGCCAGGAGTCCGGCCCAGCGGTTATTAAACAGCTTGTACGCTGTTAGGTATACGACAGGAATGATGAGGAGACTGATGCCCAGCGTCACATATCGAACTGTCTCAATCTCAAACCCGAAAATTGAAGCAACGCCGGCCCCCAAATAGTTGTAAATAATGCCTTTGCCATGAAAGACGCCGGTTGGCAGAATCGGGAGACCTTTCTCCATAATCATTTTGATCGTAAGCAGCGATGCGAATTCATCGACATGCAAAATCATGCGTTGTAAATAAATGGAGCGAAGGATGAAGCCAGTACCGATAAGAATAGCTAAACCTACGATGAAAATCCAGGCGTTTGAAAAGTTTTTTTTCTGCGAGATGGTAATATCACGACTCATAAACTGTTCTATAGCCACTGTCTACGGCACGCGTACACAAGTGGCCAACGTATTCTCTTGAATTGCAAGATTACATATTATCGTCTGTGAGAAAATTTTGTCAAAAGCATATTCGGACTGCTACTGCCACACAAACGGTTCCTCCAAGGGAGCAACTCCCACATTGATCAATTGATCGCCGACAAAGTAATACAGCCCCACCAAAATCGTGTAGGAGTCGGCCGGTAAATCAGGGGGAAGCTCGATAACGTGTTTGGTAAGCATAACCTCTTTGCGATCCAGTGTCGTAAAGCCGCGCTCCGGCAAAA
>JAGRBY010000760.1:0-1223 GCA_020433835.1 Anaerolineae bacterium
CGTTAACTGTGCAGGATGCCGATGGTGATCAGAGTCAAGATAAGGTCAGAGTCGATGTCTTCAACGCCAACCCAGTCATTTCAATCATAGCAAACCAGAGCGTTAAGGAAGGCAACACCCTCACCCTAACTGGCTTGGCCACCGATCCCGGAATCGGTGACGTCTTAACTTACACCTGGGACTTTGACTATGACAGCGTCACGTTTAATGCGGATGCCACCGGGCGAAGTGTCAGCCGAACATTCCCGGATGGGCCGGCTACGTTTACAGCCGCGCTACGCGTTGTAGATGATGACTACCCCTATAACACAACCAACGGCGGTCAAATAGGCCGAGCCTTGAGAACCTTCCAGATCACGGTACAGAACACCCCGCCAATTGCCGATGCGGGCGGGCCATACTACAATGATGTGGTTGAGGATAAGCAAACCTCACTAACCGGCTCGGCTACTGATACCGCCAGCGATATGCCAACACTCACGTTCGCCTGGGATTTAGATAACAATGGCACGTTTGAAACACCGGGTCAAACGGTCAACAATACTTGGTCCTCCGGGGGTATTTATACCGTCACCTTACGCGTGACCGATAAAGATGGTGCATCCGGCACTGACACCACCACTGTAACCGTTGACTCTAAACCTACCGCCAACGCCGGCGGCCCCTACACAAGGCCGGAATTCGTTGCCGTAACATTTAACGGTAGTGGATCGTTTGATCCTGATGGGGACACCTTAACTTATAGTTGGGATTTCGGCGATGGTAACTTCTCATCACCTAGTATTAATCCAACTGTTAGTCACGCATATCAAGATAGTGGCGCCTACATCGCCACCTTAACCGTGAATGACGGACGGGGTGGAGTCGATACAGACCAAGTAGATGTCACCATTACCAACACCCCACCGACCGCAGTGGTAGGCGGCCCTTATAACGGCAATGAGGGACAGCCCGTTTCATTTGATGGCAGTGGCTCTTCCGATATCAGTCCAGTTGATTTTGCTACGCTTACCTACAATTGGAATTTCGGCGATGGCAGCCCAGCGCCTGCCTCGGCAGCTAAAGTAACCCATACTTATGCTGATAATGGCACGTACAATGTCACCTTAACTGTCACCGATAAAGACGGAGGAGTCAGCAGCGCCAGTACCACCGCTACCATCAGCAATATTAACCCAACTGCTAATGCCGGCGGCCCTTACCGGACGACCATCAATGTCACA
>JAGRBY010000760.1:1232-3481 GCA_020433835.1 Anaerolineae bacterium
AGTACCACCGCTACCATCAGCAATATTAACCCAACTGCTAATGCCGGCGGCCCTTACCGGACGACCATCAATGTCACGATTCCCCTGACCGGCAGCGGCTCGGATGTAGCGGCGGATACCTTAACTTACGAATGGGACCTAAATAATGACAGCGTCTTCGAAACGCCGGGACAAAATGTAGTCGGTAGCTGGCCCACATCGGGAGTTAAAACTGTAACCTTAAGAGTAAGAGACAAAGATGGCGGCACGGCTACCAGCGCCACCACTGTCGATGTAGGCAGCCCGCCGACAGCCAACGCCGGTGGACCATATACGGCGAATGAAGGCAGTGCTGTTTCCTTCACGGGTAGCGGTTCTGACCCGGACGGAGATCCAATCACCTATAGTTGGAACTTTGGCGACGGCAGTTCCGGCTCAGGCAGCAATCCAACGCACACCTATGTCGATAACGGCACTTATGTAGCGACCTTAACGGTGACTGATGATCGCGGTGGTGTAACCACGTCTCAAGCTACGGTGACAATCAATAATGCTGCTCCCACCGCCCGGATTAGCAGTCCCGCCAGCGGTAATGAAGGCCAAGTTATTGCGTTTGATGGCAGCGGCTCCAGCGATCCGGGAGTGAATGATACGCTAACTTACGCATGGGACTTTGGTGATGGCAGTACCGGAACAGGGGCAACGCCTTCGCATCAGTATCGAGACAACGGCACGTTTACCGTTAGTTTAACCGTCACCGACAACAGCGGCGCCTCAAACAGCACCTCGGCTACAATCACGATCAATAACGTAGCGCCAACAGCCAACGCCGGCGGACCTTATGGCGGCGACGAAGCGCTCGGCGGAACAGCGATTTCTTTCGATGGCAGTGGTTCTAGCGATCCCGGCCTGGACGATACCTTAACTTACCTCTGGGATTTCGGCGACGGCAGTCCTACCGCTAATGGGCAGACTGTATCTCATACCTATAATGACAGCGGCAACTACACTGTTAGCCTCACAGTAACCGATGATGACGGCGCGAATGGCACAGATACGGTCGATGTAACCATTAATAATTTACCGCCAACGGCTGATGCCGGAGGTCCATACAATACTACCGTTGATACACCGGTTACGCTATCAGGCAGCGGCTCGGATCCGGTCGACCCGGTAACGTTTGACTGGGATTTAGACAATGACGGTACGTTCGAAACGGCCGGGCAAACCGTAGATTTTACCCAATCGACGACCGGTACTTACACGGTTGTCCTTCAGGTTAGCGATGATGACGGCGGCTCGACGACAGCTTCGACCACCGTACAGGTTAACAGCCTGCTGCCTTTGGCCTGGTTAGGGCTACCATTTATTCTGGCCAGACTAAGCCGCCGAAAAAGAAAACGTTAATTTTTGACCAAACCCTTTTCAAGCAGGTCATAGACCATTTGATAGACAACAACGTATCTTAAAGACAAACAACTTGGGAGAACTTAATGGCCAGCCAATTCAACTTAGCCTTAATTCCAAAACGTGCGCAAAAATATTTTGAAGCCAATCCAAATGTATTAGTGGTGGAAGACGATAAAATCATGGGGCAAATGGTTACCGATATCCTGGATGATGTAGGATTTGAGGTAACCAGAGCACCGAATGGTGCCGTTGCCTTTGAAAAGTTGAAAGAAAAACAAATTGACTTTATTATTCTTGATATTCTACTGCCGGAGTTGGATGGCTTTCAAATTTATGCTAAATTACAAGAAGACGCCAAAACTAAAGGGATTCCCGTGATGATTGTTAGCGCCTGGGCCGATGAAAGAAATATCGAAAAAGCGTCGCGTATGGGTGTTCAACATTTCTTACCCAAACCCTTTACAGAAGACGAATTAATGTATACAATCTTAACCCTACTCATCGATAGTTCTCACAAAGAGAAAATGTGAGGCATCGAGCCGGTTAGATAAACAGCGTCAACGTCAGGCCAATTCAACTTGGGGAATCATAACACAATAGTTTGGCTACAAATTAATTTGTGTTGTTGGAGATTTTTGTGGTTATTAATTTAGAGTGGCAAGAAAGAGGCCCATTACAAGACGATGGGCAGCAGATCATCTACAAAGGTCGAGAAATCTGCACTCCTAACAACTATCCGCACAGATTGCCTTGCCATAATCCTAATTGTGATCATGGCGGCTTTGAGATAGGCGATAGGGTTGTCAAATTGATGGCTTCCAGAAAATTCAGCGAGGAAAACTCGCTCATCTGCGTCAACG
>JAGRBY010000761.1 GCA_020433835.1 Anaerolineae bacterium
ATGGAGTTCTACATATTTCTTGAGCGACAAATCCAAACCATGCTAAGTGCATGGTATGTCAACGCGGCGCGATAAAGGAAATCCAACGCTTAACGACTCTGATCCACGTCATTACGTTACTGATCAAAAAGAGAGTCGTGCAGGAAGTGAATGGGGGAACGCTATTCGTGGGGATTTGATCCTCATCATTGCACGTTATGAAAGCCGTATTAAAAAATACCTCAAAGGGAAGATGCACCGTTCAGATCTACCATTAGAAGTTCGAAAACTCTTTAACGACAAAGAAAAGCTCGGCGAGTTCGTAAGAAACCTGTGGAACAGCCCAGAGTACAAGGAAAAGAAACAACTTCTCTCGAACAGGCGATCCGTGTCGCAAAAGAAGGCGCAGAAATCAAGGGAATGGAAGAAGCAAGAGCGCCAGATTAGAGAAGAGTTCTTATTGGAGTATGAACGATCCAAAAAATCAGAAATACAAAGCGAGCGCATTCCCGAGTGGCTTCAGCAGGAAATCCAACAACAAGGAGGGCTCGAACAATGGGTAAGAAATCAGAAGCGAGCGCAAGCCAATGGTTAGTCATAATTCTGTTGCACCCACGTCTCTCAGTATCAGAGCAAGTGGATCACGGGCTATTTGAGTAGACCACCCAGACTAAGTTATTCGGAAGACCAATTTGAGGCCAGTTTATTGATGAAGAATCTGCTAACTGCAAAACAGGTTTGCTTTTTTGTATCCACATCAAGCTTTTTCTTTCTATTGGCCTTTTCTTGTATGGCTATGAACTTACAAAACCATCCTGAAGAGCGGAATGAAGACAGTTTCTCGTGGACAGGGATAACAGTTGAGCAGCTTGCTAAAGCATGCGAAGAAGCCGTGGAGGATAAAACAAATAGTACTTTGGATTGTTTTAGCTACATGGACGGTTTCCTGGATGGCTATGCACTCACGGCACTGTCAGACAATAATCAGTCAGAATTCTGCCTTCCTAAAAACCCGCCTGTTTCAAAAAAGACTATTGCCAAAATGTTCGTGTATCTCGCAAAAAAACCGGACATAAGCCAAGATCCAGCCTTTTTAATTTTATCTGCTATGCTCAGTCAGGTATTTCCCTGTGATGAATAGGAGAAATCTTATTAAAGGTCATTCTCACGATGGACTCAAATATGGGGGTTGACCAATTCCGGTAACCTGATCCGTGAATATATTTATCTTAACGGCGAGCCTCTGGTGCAGGTCGATGCCGGTTCACCCGAAGTGCTGACTTATCTGCATACGGACCATTTAGCTACCCCACGCTATGGCACCAATTCAGCAGGAAGCACCGTCTGGACGTGGGATTTCGGCGCGTTCGGGAAGGAAGTACCCACGGGCAGTGCGACGGTCAATCTCCGCTTCCCCGGCCAGTACTTCGATTCCGAAACCGGCCTCCACTATAACTGGAACCGCTACTACAACCCCGCCACAGGGCGGTATGTTTCTAGTGATTTAATAGGGTTAATTGGAGGCTTGAATACATATGCTTACTCATATTCAAACCCTCTACTTCGACATGATACGAGTGGATTTTATGCAGAGGTTTATCAGCCCAGTCAGAATGTTGTAAAAATTGATTTGCCTTCATTTACACGACCACTTGGAAGAATGACCCAAGAGCAAGTGAATTACTATGTTGAAGAAATAGAGGAAAGATGGAGTGGGCAAATTGGGAAATACTTTGTGACGACAAAAATTACCAAACCAAAACCAAACTGTCCTCTTGATAAGGCAAACATTATTTTTGTCCATGACAAGCCGAGTTCTCAATCACCTAGGGGAAATGCATATGTAACAAGCAACTTGGTTATGCATCTTTTTAATGACAGCACTGGTTGGACTGCTGCTCACGAGGCTGGGCATCTTATGAATTTGAAACATATGTTTTTCGATCATTATGACTCTACAGGTAGGAAGGTGCGAATAATTGAGCCTGGCTATGAGGACAGTATTATGGGTGGAAGAAGAGATACAGGTCCATCAGAAAGGGATATTGAGGATGTACTAAAATACAATGATGTAAGGAAACATGATAATAGGTAAGGACGCACGTATATCTATTATTTCAAGCAATGCTCATGTGTTGCCAAGTTTTGTTAGAGGCACGGCAACTAATGAAATAAAGCTATTATCTGTATTTATTCAGACCAGATCTGACACATGCGCGACAGTCCAGATCAATAACTTTCAGATCAAACTGGCACTATCTGTTTTTGAGAAATCTAATAACTCACTGTTCATATAGCTGCTTATAGGAATCGCAACGGAACTCAAAAGATTCACGGTCTTCCTCTTCAATATAGGATTTTTCGCCAGATTCTATGAACAATGAACATTTTTGATGATCTTGCTTCAAATTTTCAGAATCTACTATTGGTGGACCGGGTATATACTTCCATCCATTATCGTATATTATCTTGTTTACAGCCTTTTGTCCGCATGGCGGAGGATATGAAGAGTCTTTGCTAACCCATGCTCCTTTCCCTTTATTTTCCGTCGGGTCAAATTCAAAATGCTCATCGCTGGTAAAATTGTAGATGAGACATACAAATTGAGTTCCGTCTTCAGTTGGACCTTCACTATTTCTGCTCGTAGTAAAAAAGAAAACGCGACACTTCAGAGAATTACCATTTTCTTTGTAGCATCGCACTGTAATTTCCCTTAGATGAATCCTGTGATCCTTTTCATCTTTTAAAACGTAGTCAGTTGTAAAAAAATCTAACGGCTCTTGTGCGTATGCGTTCAGAGATAACGTCAAGATAAAGATAATTAACCAACTAAACTTCATCGCGTCATATTTCCCATGCATCACTTTAGATTATCTGTCCATTGATAAACATACAGAGAAAAATGCATTATTCAAAGGATTAGCTTTTCGTGTACGGCCTACGCGGCTCTCAAAGCCTTCTAAAGGTTTTCATGCTGAAAATTTATTGTTCTTCAGTTCAAAGACTTGCCTTCGAGACGGAAGGGATTGTGCAGCGCGCTCCAGGCTGAGAACAGTTGATCGTCGGGCATGGCAGCGAAGTGGTCTTTGAGATCAAGAATTTCCTGCGATAATCCGCTCGTTTTCATGTTACGCAGGTTCCAGCGCAATATTTTGAATGGCTGGCGACAGAACATCGGATGCATCTCCAGCGCGATGAGCAGCGTTTCCAGATCGTCGATCATTTTTGCCGTGTCGTCGTCATGCATCGGGTTCATGCCCTTTATCCTTGCCCCGCTTCTGATGCCGCGATTGCGGTAAATCGGGCTTTGGCTTATCAACGCCGAGATCGGCTTTTTTCACCTTGCCTTTGAATACGTCCGGCTTGATGTCGCGTTCGGCCTCGGGTGTCGTCAGTTTGATCATATTGGCCATGAGGTTTTGCATTTCTTCTTCATGCCTCTTGCGCATGGTTTCAAACTGGCCCTGCAACTTTTGCCGCTGTTCAAGCTGGAACTCGATCAGTTCCTG
>JAGRBY010000762.1 GCA_020433835.1 Anaerolineae bacterium
TTTAAACAAGGAAAGTCGCGTGGAAAATTTCCTTACCGGTTTGTTATAGCTCGATGTTTTGGGGTGGCGGGGGTAAGGCATTTCCGACAGCACGTCTCACGGCCTGCATCACGTGCCAAATTCCCTCTCAAACCTTTTGCGGCAAAGCGAGATATGTTATACTTGGAGTACCTTCTTTTTCGACATCGACGCGATGCCTTTCCTTCTCCCCCGTTGCCCAACCATTCTTCCTGTTTAAAAAGTTAAGCCATCATCCTCATCATTTCTCATGAAAATAGTGGCGTAGTGTTGTACAACTTCTATACCAGATACTCAGCTTTAGGACGCTGCTCTTGAACGAACCAAATTGATATAAAAAGGTCAAACAGTTTTACTATAAGACACTTTATGAAAAATATTCTTGATCGAGTTAAAAGCTGGTTAGAGCGTGAAGGCAAAGTCTGGTTATTTCGTATTTCTATTGCCTTAGCAATATTTGTGACAATTTTGGCTGATTTCAATCTGTTTCAGATTAGTACGAATACACTTCTGACTATAATGTTAGGCTTACTACTCTTATTTGGTGAAATATTCCTTGATGAAACTTCACGTATCCGCAAAACCAATCAAGATGGACAGTTGTTGCCTAATAGTGATCTGGCTCCTTTAATCCGAGAAGAAACTAGAAATGCTACAGACATCTCGTTGATCGTTAGGTCTGGTGAGTCAATGTACTATACTCTCCGAGAGACTGTAAAGGAGCGAGGTTCAAAATTAAGGATACGTATCGTCTTCACTAGTACTTGGATTCATGACGAAGAAAGTTTAGCCTATCAAAAAGTTTGGATTTCCAGATGGGAAAAGCTATTCAAGGAATCAGCTACGAAATATGAATATTATGTATTTCATTCAGTCGCTGAACTTCAGGGAATTATAATTGATTACCAGATAGGATTTCTTAATTATAGGACTCCAGATATCGAATCTCTTTGGATTAGGTGTTCAAAGGAGGCGCGCTACGGTACATATCTAATCAATATGTATGAGACATGGATTAACCAACATATAGCCAATAATGAGATTAGATCATTAGAACAGAATGGGAAAGTCAAAATTTAGGGGTTGTAATGCTCCCTTAAACTAATTTACCATACTATCGGTGTTGTCTGTGTAAAATGTATGAGTGTATCGGTTTTGTAATCGGAATTTAGTTTTAATCCAGGGTAACCCCCAACCAGCGGTTGCACGCGACCGTCGGGACTCAGCGTTTTTTTGGAAATAAATTTGGCACTTTGAGTCTTCTGGTAAGTCGAGTCAGCGTGGCGGCTCATGAACGGCGAGTCGTTAGGTCTTTCCTTTATTCTCCCTCGAAAATAAGTGCAGAATGGGCTGTTACTTTTCGAGGCTTAAGATATTATGATTGTATTATCCCTACTAAAGTAAAGTAATTGAGTAATGCTATGACAGGATTCTCGGCAGGCCCCCAAGCACTTGGATATCTTTACCAAATTCGTTACGCTCTTTATTTGATATTAAACAGCCCTGAGGAGTTGGAGCTTTCAATAGAAAGCTTGGATGATATTGTTTTTGAAGAAAATGGTAGCCCTCAAGAACTTTTACAACTCAAACATCATACAACCCCCGCTTCTTTAACCGACTCCAGTAGTGACCTTTGGAAAACTATCCGAATTTGGAGTACAAATTTGAGAGAAAGAAAAATATCTCTCCCAAATACTGTACTTACTTTGGTTACTACATCCCAAGCCCCAGATGACTCTATCGCGGCTCTTTTGCGCCCAGATAACAACCGGCAGTATAGACTTGCGGCAACAAAGCTACTTGATATAGCAAATACCTCAACAAATACAAGCCTTACCTCATCTTTTGATGCATTTAAAGCATTGACTCCCAACCAACAAGAGATACTCGCAAACTCTATTCAAATCTTAGACAATTCGCCAAGTATCTCTGATACCACTGACCAAATCAAATACAGGTTGAATCTGACAGCACGTAGGCAATATTTAGATGCCCTTTATGAACGATTAGAAGGATGGTGGTTAGATAAAATGGTTCGTCATTTGAGTGGCGGGTCTGTGGATCTGATAACTGGTTTTGAGGTTCGCGATAAAATCTATGACATTGCAGAACAGTTTAGACCGGAGGCTTTACCAATCGATTATCTTGGCGCAGAGCCTCCAACACCACCCGACCCCGATGCTGACAACAGACGTTTTGTAATGCAACTTAAAGAAATTGCTGTGAACAATCGGCGCATTGAAAAGGCTATATTGGATTATTATCGGGCATTCGAACAACGTTCACGTTGGGCACGAGAGGATCTACTTATAGGTGATGAGTTGGAGCAGTATGAAAAGAAATTGGTGGATGAGTGGGAACGCTTTTATCTGGCAATGCAAGATGATCTACAACTTGATGAGGCTACAGCTACAGAACAAGATTTAAAGCAGTTTGGCCGTGAAGTCTATAGATGGGTAGATCAAGTAGCAAAGATACACATTCGTCCACGAGTGACTGAGGAATATGTTATGCGGGGTAGTTTTCATATTTTGGCAGACCATAATCCGCCTGGTGTGTGGTGGCACCCCCTATTTGTGAAGCGACTACAGCAATTATTGCCTGTGTAATAGGAGAGTAAAATTTGCTAACTTGGGAAAGACGACCTGCTGAAGTTGCAAACCTTTTTAACCCGGCGTTTTGTTCAATTTTACTGCGCGGAGCAGTTAACACTTATCAGAAAGAACAAGATGCAGGTATGCCTTATGTTCTTTCGTTTTTAATATTACCATTGGTATTGCATAAAACTACCCGTGATGCATTGCCAAACACAATACGAACAAGAATGCATGTTTGGCTTCAAAACAAACCAGAAACTCAGATAGGATTTGTTAATCGCATCAAACAGTTAACGCCCATCACAAAAGAGGCAATCATTTTTGGTATGCAATCCGACCTTTTTACATTTGACGAGAAAGGTAACTTAGTTTTAGTTTCCAGGCGATTTAAATCACCTCCTTGGACTGACGACTCAGAACCTACATTTTGTTATAGAAAGTCACAGTTTTTAGGTCGTTGGCTTGCTCAAGTTGGTGACACTGCAACGATTTTGACTATGTGGGGAATTCGGCCATGACAATACAGATAAAAACTATTGTTTTATATAATACTGATGGAAATACCCGTGTCTTGGATTTTAAATTAGGCCAAGTCAATATTATCACCGGGAAATCGAGTACAGGTAAATCTGCTATTATTGAAATCATAAGTTATTGTCTTGGCCGGTCAACCTTTACAATTCCTGAAGGCGCAATAAGAGATAATGCTGTTTGGTATGGAGTTCTTTTTCAACTTAATGAAACGCAAATATTTATAGCCAAACCTGCTCCGGCAAATAACGCGGCCAGCCAAAGTCAGGTTTACTACGAAGCTGGGACAGAAATAGCAATTCCCCCATTAGCAGAGTTACAACCTAATTCGAACG
>JAGRBY010000763.1 GCA_020433835.1 Anaerolineae bacterium
GTGCGTAGGCTGGCTTTGTCATCAACTACAAGAATTGTTTTGGGCATAGGTCTGTATCCTGGTAGGCTTATTATGAATAATTAAGAAACAACTGTTAAGTAATTCAAGTTGTCCAAATCGGGAAGTAGGGAGTAGGGAGTAAGAAGTAGGGATTAAGGGGTCAAAACTGTTGTTTTATTACAAAATAAAGAAACTGTGATGGGCATGCAAACCCCATTCTCAATTAATTATTAATTATTCACAATTTACAATTTTTTCCAAACAACCTCTTGTAGAAGGTTGCCGAGCGTAACTACAAATCTCTAGCCGACCTAATTTCCTCTCTGCCCTGGTGGCGGGCCAAGTGCGGCGCGTAAATCGGCTTCGCTGATACCGAGCTGCGCCGAGGCGGCAGTGAGGTCGGGCGGTGGCGGGCCGAGGGCGGCGCGTAAATCGGCTTCGCTGACACCAAGTTGGGCTGCAACGGCGGCTAAGTCCGGGCCTTGTCCTTGTTGACCGGGCGGTGGTAGCTGTTGGCCTGAACCGTTCATGGGCGGCGTTGCGCCGGGAGCACCATCCGGCGGAGCACCGTTCCCGTCCGGCCCTGGCATCACCGTTGCCTGGCCGCGATAGCAGCCTAAAAAGTAGGGGAAGGTATCGGTGGCGTAGTAGCGATAGCTGCCGTCGGGGCCGGTCATGCCGTTGCATTGATCTAAGTCGCCTGAGCCGGCCACATATTCGTGCGCTTCCCAGGCTTCTTTCACGTTGCTGGTGCGCTGCCAACTGCTCTGGACTTTTTTGGTTTGGCTGCAAACGGTATCGACACAAATATAGGGCGCTAAAATGGGATACCCATCAAAGGCATAGGCGATGACCAGCGAGACGTTGCCCTCCATATCTTCAAAAAGACAGTCGGGGCGAGCGTGGAAATGGTACTCGCCGCGTGGGCCGGTGTGCCCGTTGCAGTAGTCGAGAATCTGATCGAGATAGGGATCACCGTAACCCAGATCCCCTCCTTCATTGGGGCCGTAGATGGGCATTCCGTTGACGGCCACGGCAATCGGCCCCAAAAGGGGGATATCGGTCGGAGCGTCGGCCAACGTCGGTTGCAGCGGAAACTGCCAGTGGTGCGATTGAACTTGCAGCGCACTGGGCGTAATCTGCACAAACTCGAAATTTGGAATGCCGTTCGACTCGACGATGACGGTGTCGGCTGTGCAAGTGACGTTGAGTTGCGGCTGAACGGTACCTTGCGTGTAGGTCGAAACATCCAAGAAATGTTCCGTTGGACAGTCTGTTGCTGTTTCAACTGCTGCGATAGGTTCACCGGCGGCAGTGGCGGTTTGCTGGCTGGTTTGAGACCGTGAATCCTCCGGAGGCGGCTGTGATGGCGCATCGGCCGGTGGGTTAATCTGGGCAAAACTCTCCTGAGCAGGCTCCGAGGGCTGTTGGTCGGTCGGGGGGATGTTTTCTGGTGAGTCTGGCTGCGGTTGGGCATCGGCCGGCGGAGACACGTTCTGTTCGTCGGAAGAAGGTTGCTCGATGGGGACTGCTGCTGCCTGTTGGGCTTGGGCCTCAACGGGTAAATCAATGGGGATAGACATATCCGGTGTGTCGTCCGGCGGTGTGCGTGATATTGTAATCGCAGTGCTGCAGTTGGAAAGTATGAAAACAAGTACGGATAGCAAGAAAATCTGTAGTGGTAGCATAGGGTGTGGTCCTTTCTGATATGGAAATGATTACAATGATTTGGCCTGGATAATGACGTCCGTATTTTGGGTTAGAGATCGCAACACAGCTTTGGCGCGTTCGGTGTTGGTCATGGTCTCAAAATCGATGCCGTCGAAAAGCGATTCTAAATCGCGGCGAATGGTGATCTGTAAGGCGATATTGTCGCGCTGGAGCGTATCGAGCGGCTCTGAAGTTAGGGGTGTCAAATTCGCGGCATTGCCCCAGGCCAGATTGGTATCAATGATAAACGGCACGGGGCTAGATGCATTAGGCGCGAGAACATCGCCTTCGAGCCAAAGCGTTGTGCCTTCCATAGGAACATCCTGCGGCAGATGTCGGGCTGTTTCAATGCCGGGCGCGACCAGGTAGTGGAGTTGGCAGTAGTTGGGCTGGGCCACTAACACGGTTTCGACTGTCTGGGCCACCGGCTCGGTAAGCGACTCGACGAAGGGTGCAGCGATGCGCGAGGCGTCATGGTGACCGGTGCCGTGACCGGCGTAGACCGGCTGTGCCGTTAGCACATCGCGCAGTAGGCCGATGGCGTTTTCGCTGCTGTCGGTGCATTCAAGCAATTCCAGACTGCGGTTGACCAGGTAGCCGCGTGTGACGTGAATTTGATATCCCAGATTGTTGGTGACAAACCAGCCTTCGCTAGTGAGTACAACATCTCCCCAGTGCCAGTCGAGTTCATAGGTTATGGTGCTGAATTTGGTGGGAGTGGCGGCATCGGGTTCGGTTTGGGAGGGGAGAATGATGCTGGCAATTATCGTCAGCAGGCTTATACCGCTTAGAAGTAGAGCAAATTTGGCGAGTTTTTTCAGGATCATCGGGTTCGTCTTGGTCTGTTTGGGTTAGTACTACTGGTGTAAGAACCCAGGGTTTTTAACTGTAGAAGTGGAAATATATGCTCTCGTGTGCTTTTCTCAACACGAAATCGATTGAATTAACCGAAAACCCTGGGTTCTTTCCTGGCTTTATGTCTAAATCTCGTTGTTGTATTAGGGATAGGGGATTTTTTGTATCACCCTATCCCTAATTTTAGGGGCGTAGTGTTTTATTTACAACGTCGGGTTACAGGTTTGGTTTATTCCTCATCAGCAGGAGCAGCCGGGCGTGGGCCGGGGCGTTGACCTTGGCCGCCTCCATTGGGCGGCGGGCCTTGGCCTTCGTCACCTTGCGGCGGGCCATCTTTCGGGCCGCGACCGCGACCGAGCATGACCAGATCTGCATCAAGCTCATCATCGTTCAGGTCACCAAAGGCGGTGATGTGTGAGCCTTCGGTTACGTCCGATAGGCTGGCGGATTCTTGGCCGTTGCGGAAGATGGTGTCGTCGCTAACGTTGATGGTGATGGTGCCGTCGGGGTTTTCAACAGTGATCGTATCGTCATCAACAGCGGTTACACGGCCCATGACGTGATCGCCATCGGGCATAACGGCAATATCCATTGCGTCGATCTCGTCGCCGTCCTCGTTGCGAGGGCCGCGAACGCGAACGTTATCGCCGACGTCGATATCATCCAGTGAGCCTTCCTCGCCGGTTTCGACGATGTGGATAACGGTATCATCCGATACATTTACGGTAATCTCTTCGCCGTTGAGGTTTTCAACCGTCAGGCTGTCGTCGTCTACAGCGGTGACTTCGCCACCACCCATCATGCCACCACGAGGACCGCCACCGCCGGGGCCGTGTCCGGGGCCTTCACCACCGGGAGCGGCGTAAGCAAAGGTGGCTCCGCTCATCAGTATTAAGGCTAATGCCAGCCCCA
>JAGRBY010000764.1 GCA_020433835.1 Anaerolineae bacterium
GACGCGGACGGCCACCTGGCTCAACAAATTGCCCGGCGGCCTCGACAAGGTCAAAGAAGTCGTCATCGACGACTCGCTGGGCCTGGCCGAAGAGTTGGAGCGAGAAATGCAGCACGTGGTCGATACCTTCCAGTGCGAATGGAAGACCACCACCAACTCACCGGAGAAACTCAAGCGCTTCCGCCACTTCATCAACGCGCCGGAGAAAGATCCGAACATCGAGTTTATTACGTTGCGCACCCAACCGGTGCCGGCGTAGGGGTGGTAATTAGTAATTAGTAACTGGTAATTGTTAATCTCTAATTACCAATTACTAATTACCAAGAACGACGTATTTTTCTTGATAAGGAGACAAGCAATGAAACAATGGATTAAAATAGCTAAATCAGACGATTTTGTAGCCAACGGCGGCGGGTGTGTTAAGCATGGGGATATGCAAATTGCCGTCTTTAATTTCGACCGGGAAACGTGGTATGCGGTGCAAAACTTATGCCCCCACGAGAGCCAGATGGTGCTATCGCGCGGTTTAATTGGCGATAAAAGCGGTGAGCCGAAGGTGGCCTGCCCGCTGCACAAGAACCAGTTCTCTTTGAAAACCGGCCAACACCTCAACGGCAGCGATTATCAGTTGATGACCTTCCCGGTCAAAGAAGAAGCCGGCTATATCTACCTGGAACTGGAGGCAAACTAATTGATGGAGTACTATCCGGTCTACCTCAATCTTACCGGCAAAACGTGCGTGGTCATCGGCGGCAACTCCGATGCCGAGTGCAAAACGGCCGGTTTGCTGCGGGCCAAGGCCGATGTCACCGTTATCGGGCCGGAGGTCACGCCCGGTTTAAAGGCCCTGGCCGAGGATGGGGTCATCACCTGGCACAAACGAACGTTTCGCCCCGGTGATCTGACCGGCGCGTATCTGATCATCAGCACCATCACCGATGAGGCCATCAATCGCCAGGTGTGGGACGAAGGCGAAGCCAACAACGCCATAGTCAACGTTATGGACGTTATCCCCTACTGCAACTTCATCGCGCCCTCGATTTTGCGGCAGGGCGATCTAACCGTGGCTATTTCGACCAACGGCAAAGCCCCGGCGCTGGCCGTTAGGCTGCGCCAGTTCTTAGAGAAGAAGCTGGGCCACGAATATGGTCGCTTTTTGGCGCTGGCCGGAGCCATTCGCTCGCCGCTGGCCGACAAATACCCCGACTTGTCCACCCGACGCAAAATGTGGTATCAACTGGTCGACTCCGACGTGCTCGATCTACTTAAGCACGGTCAGGAAGACCAAGCTCGCCAACGCTTTGCCGAAATTATGGGTGTGGAGCCGGGGCTGTAAGCTACCAGCGTTTCTTGTGGGTTTGATGTATGGTTTCAGGTGTCGCGGGAGGTTCGTCATTCGACCATTCGATAAGCTGGATGACAAGCAGTAGCCCCCAGGCGATTATCAGCAAGGCCATCACCGTGACAATTTTGAGCAAATCGCCGGTGAACAGGGCTACTTGCAGCACAATCATCGAGATCACGGCTTGAATAAGACGATGGTGCGAGGTGGTTAACTCCATAGTTATACGCTCCGTTGCGTTGCAGAATACAAAGACGGGTTTAATAGGCTGACTGACCGGATACCGATAGCAAAAAAGAACATTTTCAAGCTCCCAAGTAAGGTAGATTATCGCCAGGACAAGGCATCACCTTCATCCTTGCAACAATCCTGCCCGTCTGGTCGATGACAGGAATTGAAGTATTCTCTCTCTCTCAGGTCGGTCTAACCGGCGTGGGTAGTTCGACGCTGCCTTTAGAGTAGCACGCTTTTAGAGCCGTGTCAACAGTTTGAATCTAATGGAGAGGTGCCCATTTTGGCGGCGATGACAACGCGGCCAACAGCCCGTAAGGCCGCCGAACCAGATTGCCAAATCGGGCGTTTGTGCTATGATCCGCGCTTTATCCGGAGGATCATCATGCCAAACTCAAACTGTATGCGCCTGAGCGTCTGGTCCGGCCCACGCAACATCTCGACCGCCTTAATGTATTCCTTTGCCCAAAGGACCGACACCCGCGTCGTCGATGAGCCGCTGTACGGCCACTATCTATTGCGCTCCGGGGCCGACCATCCCGGCGAAGATGAGGTCATGGCCGATATGGACTGCAACGGCGAGCGCGTCGTCCGCGACGTTATCCTGGGGCCGTGCGACCGGCCCGTGCTGTTCTTCAAAAATATGTCGCACCATTTAATCGAGCTGGACTGGGGTTTCCTCAGCCAGTTGACCAACGTCCTGCTTATTCGCAATCCCGAAGAGATGCTGCCCTCGCTGGCTGAAAATCTCAGCCAGCCTATTCTGCGCGACACCGGCTACAAATACCAGGTCGAGATCCTCGATCACCTCCTGGCCCAGGGCCAAACCCCGCCCATTCTCGAAGCCCGCGAGCTGCTCACCAACCCAGCCAGCGTGCTGCGCCAACTCTGCCAGCAGATCGGCCTGGAGTTTGAGGAAACGATGCTCCACTGGAGCGCCGGAGCGCGGCCCGAAGACGGCATTTGGGCCAAGTATTGGTACCACAACGTTCACCGCTCCACCGGCTTTATGCCCTACCGCCCCAAAACCGCGCCCTTCCCCACCCAACTCCAACCCCTGCTGGACGAGTGCCGCCCCTATTACGAGCGGCTGCTGGACTACACCATTAAAGCCGAGCCGAGGGATGAATAGTATATGCAATCACAGGATGGGGGACACAGCGTTCTTTCAAACCAGGAGAGGACTTATCCTATGAATTTATCCATACTATGGGCGATTATGATAATTATTGTGATCACTCTATCCGGCTGCGGTAGCGAAAAGGAGAGCGAACCGGTGGATGATCCCCGGGCATATGCCATCGAGTCGCTGCAAACTATGGACCTCAACACGTGGTGGCAAGCGTACCGCAACCCCGATCCTACTATACTGGGCCGAATTGTGGATGAGGTAGCCGCCAAAAGCCCCAACGGCTTGCCTACCGAGGCCAGACGATTGGATACGTTTATTCGTAATCGCATCGCTCCCAGCTACAAGCTATATATGGACGATACCGACGAAGGGAAGGCTTTTATCCTGAGCCAGGCTAAGACGCGCTTTGCTGATCCCCCCACGGCACTTTGGGATACTGACGGAAACATCGCGCTGCTGGATTACCATATCCTACCCGGCGAGTGGAAATCTATTAGCCGTATCAGCGAAGGGCTGAAAAATCCGCTTGCCGTCACCACCCATCCATTTCTAAAACCGGATGTTCTGACCGATAGCCTGCAGAGATTGGTCGTGCTCTACCCCGATGCCCGCGTCTACCAAATTCGCTACCAGTATCATCTGGGCAGCGATCTCAAAAAGATTCTGATGGAGTTTGCGCCTGATCAGATAATTGTCTATAGAGAGGGCGTCGATATTGAATTCACCCCCAATCCGGTTTCGTGGGATGATTTGCTCAACGGCCGCATTGACC
>JAGRBY010000765.1 GCA_020433835.1 Anaerolineae bacterium
GATAAAATCACCAATAGAAGAAACTGCCTTTTGCAACATACTATCATTGGGCAACATGTTGTTCATAAGATCATTTCGTTTCGCTAAAACACGCATTAGACAGCGTTAACAAAACATCCTCTCTGAATGGCTAAATATTCATAATCAGGACTACTGCAAAGTGACAGTCACGTATTGGTCGTAAATCAGCCTTGGATTAGCGCAAATAGGTCGATTTAGGGCATCCAAGTGACTATCACTTTTATAACTGCGTAAGTATTCATAATCAATTTTGGCGTATCTCTGACCGAATGGGGGTGTAGCGTCTATTTTTTGATATTGTAGAATAAAATGAGATATCCGTAAAGGTGACGCTTACAAAATTTTGTAATTATGGCGAAGCATAACTACGGCAAGCCGTGTAGGTTGATTAACCATAAATTTTGATCGACGCTGTTAACAAAAACCACGTTCTGCCCATCGGGCGAAACGGTCCAATCGCCGTTTGAAATAGAAAAGACCAATTGGGTGGGGTCGGTTAGCGGTTGGCTGGTATTGGCGACAACATCCACGCTCCATAACTGCATGCTGTCGGTCGGCGTTTGGCGCATGGGAATATAAATAAGGGTGGTGTCGTTACGCCAGTGGTAAGCCCCAAAACCGGGAACATCGAGCTTTTGGAGTATGGTGCCTGCGGGGTTGGCAAGCCAGATGCCGCTGTTGCCCGGTGTGTTTGAAAATGTTACAAAAAAGACAATCCATTGGCCGCCGGGCGAAATAGTGATACCACGCAGCCGTTTTTCGCGGGCCAGCATGTTTTTCTGGCCGGTGTTGATATCTAAAACCCATAACGATTGAATATCTTCGCCGGGCACATCGCGGCTGGTCAAAACAAGCCGTTGCTTGTCGGGCAGCCAGCCGACCACGCCGCCGCCGCGCACGGTCGTAATCAAACGCGGGTTATTTCCGCGCAGGTCGGCCAGCCACACATCGGTTTGGCGTGCGTCAAATGCGCCCTCTGCATCGCGGGCTTCCCACAAGATTTGCTGCGCATCGGGCGAATATGTGGGCCAATTACCGCCGGTATCAACCCGCCATCGCTCACCGCTGGTTTCATCAACAAATTGAGCCAGATCACCGTCCATCGTGGCAACTATGGTGCGGTCGGGGCTGCGAAAACCGATCACATCATTAATAAGGGTTGGTGTGGCCGGCGGATGGGTGAGATCGATGCCATAAATACCAACCGGCGCTTCGGCATCGGGTTTGTCGATAAACAATACCTGTTGGCCGTTCGGTGAGAAAAAAGGTTGCACGCAACAGCCACCCTGAACCAATTGGCGCAGTTCGGGCGAGGGCGTAACGGTGGCGGTTGGATTGGCCGTGGGGCTGGGGGTTGGTATCGGCAGCGGCGTATCGGTTACGGTTGGTTGGGCGGCAATGGCAACGGGCGTGGCCGTGGCGATAGCCTGAGGAGCGTCCGGCTGGAGCGTTGTGGTTTTTTCAATCGTATTTGACCGGCAGCTTGTGGTTAGCCAGCCTATCAGCACCATTGCTATAAAAATAAGTTGTCGAAGCTGCACCTATCGCCCTCCGCTCTCGGGCGGCCAGGTCAGGCTATAATCGTTGAGCAAATCGCCCCCAAAAACAATGCCTGGTTGATCTTGAATGGTTTGCCAGCGGCGTGGCTCGGTTAAATCACGCTGAAAGCCCGTGCCGAAGCCGCCGGCCAGGGTTAAACTATCCCAATCGGCCCGGATGAGCGGCACCGGGTTGTAGGCTCGCCAGTGTTGGTTATCGCGAATTTCTAAATGCAAATGGGGAGCCGAGTAACAGGTTTCAAACGAATCACCGCTCAGCGCAACAACCTGGCCTTGTTCGACCAACTCACCGGGAACCAAATCGGGCGTTTGCAGCAAATGGCCGTAAAGTGAGCTGTAACCGTTGGCATGATCGATAACCAGGTTGTGCGGCGGCGATCCATGCCGGCCGTCAACCTCGCTGACAATGCCGTCGCCGATAGCCAGCACTTCGGTGCCGCACGGTGCGCTAAAATCCAGCCCAAAATGAATTCCTTGTCCGGCTTGATAGAAGATACGGCGCTGCACAAAAGCGCCAATGGTATTGCCGTACGATTGGCCCAATAGCCATGTATCCGGCCCGGCCGGTCCGGCAAACGGCAAAATAAAGGGCGGCTCCTCAGGAAATTCATCGGGCGGGGCCACCACCGGATTACCGGCGTGGTTGCGTTCGACTTCCTGGGCGTAAAGAAAGGGGGCGGTTAAGAAGAGGATAATAAGTAAGCTGATGGATATGGTTAATCGAACAAACAGCGATTTGGTTAGCATAGACGAGTCTTTGAATTATGAATTATGAAGGATGAATTATGAATTTTAAAACTCCCGTAAAAGTCAGGTATTTGTTTATTTGTTGGCGGCTTCATGGGCTTTGACCTGGCGCAGGATATCTTCTAGAGATTCAAAGGTTTGTGCGCCGGAAACCATATATTTGCCGGCAATGATGGTCCCCGGCACGCCCTGAATACCATAGGCGTGGGCCTGGGCCACATCGCGTTCAACAGCGTCGGTGTAGGTGTGGTTTTCTATCGCGGCGATAAATTCAGCCCGATCCAACCCTACTTCTGCCGCTAAATCGGCCAGGGTATCGAGATTGCCAAAATCTTGGTCGTCGATGAAGTGGGCTTTGAACATTCTGTCGTGATAAGCGTCGCCCAGACCTTTCTCTTCCGCAAATTTCGCACCCTCATGGGCCAGACGCGATTTTACACCCCAGCGATGGGAAATCATCTCGACGCCAAAATTTTCTTTCGCGGTTTGGCACGTACGAGGCCAGGCGGCCGCAATACGCTGTTTGTAGGCTTGTTCCTGAGCAGGCGGCATCGGCGGAGCGTTAACCGGCCTTAACTCAAAACTTTTCCATTCGATATCGATCTCTTCTATTTGTGCTAGTCGGTCCAAACTGGCCTTCATCATCAGACACCACGGTCAGACGAAATCGCTCCATACTTCAAATTTCAAGGTCATAGGGTGTGTATCCTTTCATTAGACGTGTTGCTGAATAAGAATTTTGAGTTTCAGACCATCTTATATACCTAGATTAGTTTGAAACCATAACTTTTGAAAGTGGTATGTCATGCCCAAATGTCTTTATCGGGCATCCATCAGGGGCTACTAAGAGTGATTCCCGCTAAAAGCAGACTCTGCGGGAATGACAGGCCTGAAAGTTTCGTTTTCATTCTGTTTTTAGTATAGACGCTTTGTTTGTTGGAAAAATTCCGCTATTGTCCACATCATATATCAGTAAAGATGTTGGCGTAAAGTTATACACATTGTTTTTCCAGCTAGGAAGAATCTTTGAGTACCTGATTATTCAAATTTACAGTTAAGGTCAAAGAAATGGATAACACACTTTGTCGTATCGGCGTATTCTATGACGGTTCGTTTTTTACGGGTGCGCAGCA
>JAGRBY010000766.1 GCA_020433835.1 Anaerolineae bacterium
GCGTTTAATAAGGGGCATCTGAGTTTTCAAACACGCCTTATTGCGTCAAAAAGTAGCATCTGAATTTTCAAACACGCCTTATTGCGTTTAATAAGGGGCATCTGAGTTTTCAAACACGACTTATTACGTTTAATAAGGGGCATTCCAGTTTTTAGAAACACCTAATTCTTGTAAAAATGGACTTTTGGTTTTAAGGGAACGTGTTTTGGCGCGAAAAAAGAGGAATTGCCTATTTCGGGAATGGTTTTTGGCGTAGAAAAAGGCCGTGCCGGTTTTTGAGAACGTTTATTTTGTCGGAAAGTGTATGGCCGCATAGAAGAGCGCTGATCGTTTTATAAATAACACCCATTCCTACCCATCAAAGGGGATTGCTTTGCTGGCAATGACAGGTCCAGCCAACCAACCATCCAACTAACCAACTATCCCTCCCCACACACCGCCGCCATCGCCTTGGCCAGCAGCGCCGTGCGGGGCACAATGCTGCTCAGTTCGATATATTCAGACGGGCTGTGATCCAGGCCGCCGATGGGGCCTAGCCCGTCGAGGGTGGGCACGCCTGCGGCGGCAACGTAGCTGGCGTCGGACGCGCCGCCGGTCATCGCGCCTTTAACCGTAAAGCCGAGCGAGGCCGCTAGCTGTTGCACCAACTGTTCTAATGCCGCGATAGCCGGAGTCCGCTCCATAATGGGCGAGTTGGCGGTCGGCTCGTGCTGTACGTCAAAGTAAACATCATCGAGCGGCTGGCGAAAAAGATCGTGCACCGCCTGCTCGATGGCCTCCAAATCAACCTGGCGGAAGGCCCGCAGATCGATGCGGATGGTGGCTTGCTCGGCGACAACGTTCGGCTCGGTGCCGCCGTAAAAACTGCCGACGTTAACGGTCACGCCCGGTCGAAAGCCGTTCAAGCGGGCCAGGGCATCAACCTTACGGGCCAGGGCCACCACGGCACTACGGCCCCGCTCCGGCTCAACCCCGGCGTGGGCGGCGCGGCCGGTGGCGGTGATGGTGTACCAGCGCAGCCCCTTGCGGGCCACCACAATATCGCCGTTTTCGCGGGCGGCTTCCAGCGAGAAGGCGACATCAACCTGGCGGCTAACGTGCTGAATAAACGGTATCGAATAGCGCGGGTGGGTCTCCTCATCGGATACGGCCAGATAGTACAGCGCCCCAAAATCTTCCAACCCCTCGGCCAGCAGCGCCTCGATGGCGTACAGCCCGCTCAACAGCCCGGCTTTCATATCGCATGTGCCTGGCCCCAGCAGCTTATCGCCCGTGATGGTTATTGGCCGTTGGCTGACGGTGCCGATGGGATAGATAATATCGCTGTGGCCCAGCAGTAAAATCTTCTTGTGGCCCTGACCGGGCCGGATGCCGAGCAGGTTATCGCCCACAAGGGTTTGCCGGTCGTACTCCACGCTAAAACCCAGCGCCGTGAGACGGGCCGCCAGCCAGGCGTTAACCGCCTCGATGCCGCTTTTGCTGCGCCCGCCGGAGTCGATGGCAACCAGTTCGCTTAAGTCGGCCAGATAGCGGTCGAAATGGTGGGTGAGATAGGCCACAAAGGGATCGGTCATGGCAGCGCTTGATCCTGATGGCCCAGATAAGCCTCAATCACCGCCGGGTGGTTGCGCACTTCCTGGGGCGTGCCTGCGGCAATGGTGCGGCCTTCATTAAGCACGTGAATTTGATCGCACAGGCGCATAATCAGCCGCAGGTCGTGGTCGATAACCAGCATCCCGCAGCCGTACTCGCTATCGCTGCGCACGCCCTGAATAACGTTCAGCAGCGCTTCCGACTCGCTCTCGTTCAACCCGGCCGCCGGTTCATCGAGCAGCAATATCTTGGGCCGGGTGCCAAGGGCGCGGGCAATTTCCAGGCGGCGCTGGATGCCGTAGGGCAGCGCTCCGGCCGGGGTTGAGGCCCATTCGGTTAACCCAAAGCGTTCCAGCAGCCCGGCCACCCGTTGGTCAATCCCCCCGCGCTCAACGGCCATTACGCCGGCCTCAACATTCTCGCTGACCGTCAGGCGCTTAAAGAGGCGAATGGTTTGAAAGGTGCGGGCGATGCCTAAGCGGGCGATGCGGTCGGAGGCGAGCGCGGTAATGTTGGTATTGTTGAGCCACACCTCCCCGTTATCGGGCGGCAAAACGCCGCTAATCACGTTGAGCAGCGTGGTTTTGCCGGAACCGTTCGGCCCGATTAAGCCCCAAATGATGCCGGTCGGCACCGTCAGGCTTACCTTCGAAAGGGCCTGTAAGCCGCTAAAACTTTTGGAGATGTTGATGACGCGCACGCCGCTCAATGCCGTTGTATCGACCATCAGCCTTTGCCTCCCACTTCGCGCTGGTCAAGCAGCCCGGCCGGTCGGAAGATGAGAATAACCATAATCAACACCGCCACCGCCAACTGCACCAAGCCCGGCAGCTCCGGTATCGACAGCGGGCCAAGGCTAAAGCCGCCTTCCAGGTCGCGCAGCAGTTCGCTGACCACGGTCACCACCGCCGCGCCGGTTATCGCCCCGCTAACCGAACCCAGCCCGCCGATAACCAGCATCGACAGCAGGGTGAAGGTTTCGACAAAGTAGAATTGGTCAGGGCCAAAGGCTAAAATGTTCTGTGCCCACAGCGCCCCGGCCGCACCCATCAGCGCCCCGCTCACCAACCAACCGATCAGCCGCACCCGAAAAAGATTAATGCCGATGGTCTGCGCCGCCAGCGAATCTTCGCGCGAGGCTTGCAGATACAGGCCGGTTGGGCTGGCCTTAAAGAGCAGCGCCAGCCCGCTAATAACAATAATCCCCACCAGCGCCGACCAGAGGGTGACGCTGCGCGGTATGCCGTACAGGCCGGTGGTGCCGCGCGTCACTTCCTCCCAGTTGGAAAAGACGGCGTGCATCATCACCAGCAGCGCCAGCGTAGCCATGGCCATGGCCTGTTCCTGCATGCGGGCCAGGGCCAGGCCGGTGAACAGCGCGAAGAGCAGCGCCACCAGCGCCCCGCCCAGAGTAGCCGTCAGCAGGCCGGTTTCGGCCGTCAGCAGCAGATTGGGCAGCATCGGCAGGGCGCGCTCTTTAACGTTGGGCGGGATGGTGAGCAGCGCGGCGGCGTAAGCCCCCACGCCGAAAAAGGCCACGTGACCAAACGACACAATGCCGGAGTTACCGACAAACACCTGCAAAGCCACAACCAGGGTGCACAGGATAAAAAAGTTGGTGACGATGCGGGTCAGGTTGGCATCGCCGCCCACAGTTAAGCCGCCGCCAATAAGCAGCAGCCCCACGCTGAGCATAATCCAGGTGCGTCCGCTAACGCGCAGACGACGGTATGACCAGTTGCCCATTAGACGCGCTCCCCGCTTTGAGTCGAAATAAGCCCCTGCGGCCGGACGTACAGAATAATCACCACCGCAATCAAGGCGAAGGCCTCGGTGAAGGGCCGGAATTCGTTGGGCAGGAGGA